>NZ_CALIMQ010000233.1 GCF_938045535.1 uncultured Campylobacter sp.
AATCATTAAAGAGGGCAAAGAAGACGTTTTCGATCTGACATATAAGCCGATAGAATTTGACGATTTTCTAGAATTTGACGAAATTTTGATCAAATCAAGGGAGAAATTTTTCGAGCTTATCGACGCGCTTAAAAAGGACAAGATCATCAAATCGACGCTTGAGCTGGTTTTGCAGACGAGCTCGAACGAAATTTTATCAAACGACATTCTAGGCGTGGCGGATTGGTTCATGGTAAGCGACGTGGACACTCTGCAAAGCGAGGAGGCTCTGGCGGAATTTAAGATAAACGACGAAATTTTCCGCCTCGTAAAATCATCGAAGCACAAATGCCCGAGATGCTGGAAATTTAACGCAAAAGAGCCTGATGAGCTCTGCCCGCGCTGCGCGAAGGTCATGCATGCTCGCTAGCCCCATAAGTCTCGGCTTCGTATTTTTTACGATCGCGCTGATCTGCGTAGCGACGGGCGTAGGGATCTATTTCGTGAATAAATTTAAGGATGGCAGATGATAAGTTTGAAAGAGGCTCTAAAGCTGAGCGCGGATGAAATTTCGGCGCTTAGAGCGGAGCTAAAGGATAAAATTTTAAAAACCAAAGAGCTCGGCGCCTACATCGAGCAGCTCACGAGCGAGACTCTTAACATCAGCGGCGAGGGCGTGCCGATCGCGATCAAAGATAACATTCAGGTAAAAGATTGGAGCGTCACCTCGGCAAGTAAAATTTTGCAAGGCTACGTTGCGCCATACGACGCGACGGTGGTCAAAAAGCTACGCGAACGCGGTTTAGCGCCGTTTGGGCGAACGAATATGGATGAGTTTGCGATGGGAAGCACAACTGAAAGCTCATTCTATGGCAAAACTCTCAATCCGACCGATCACTCGCGCGTACCCGGCGGCAGTAGCGGCGGAAGCGCGGCTGCCGTAGCGGCAAATATCGCCATAGCCGCACTCGGAAGCGATACGGGTGGCTCGATCCGCCAACCGGCGGCATTTTGCGGCTGCGTAGGCTTTAAGCCGAGCTACGGCAGGGTCAGCCGCTACGGGCTCGCGGCGTATTCGAGCAGCCTCGATCAGATAGGACCGATCACGCGCAGCGTCGAGGACGCGGCGATCTTATACGACATCATCGCAGGCCGCGACGAGATGGACAGCACGAGCTACGCAGGCGCTTACGAAAGCACCGCGGATAAGCTAAACGCGGATCGCAAGCTTAAGATCGCTGTTATAAAAAATTATATCGACGAGGCCTCGCAGCAGGTCAAAGAGGCTCTAAACTTAACTATAGAAAAGCTAAAATCCTTCGGGCACGAGATCGTTTACCGCGATCTTTGCAGCTCCAAATACGACATCGCGACCTACTACATCATCGCCACCGCCGAGGCTAGCGCAAATTTAAGCCGCTACGACGGCGTGCGCTACGGAAACCGCGCGAAGGCTCTAAATTTAAAAGAGCTCTACGCCAACACCCGCGGCGAAGGCTTCGGCGACGAGGTCAAAAGAAGAATGCTTCTAGGCACCTTCGTGCTAAGCAGCGGCTACTACGACGCGTATTACATCAAAGCGCAGAAGGCAAGAGCCTTCATCAAAAGCGAATATGAGGAAATTTTAAAAGACGCCGATTTGATCTTTATGCCGATCGCGCCGGGCGTGGCGTATAAATTCGGCGAGCTTAGCGATCCGCTTCGAGCGTATCTTAGCGACATCTACACGATCGGCGTAAATTTAGCGGGGCTTCCCGCGATCTCCGTGCCGGTAGCGAAAAACAAAGAGGCTCTTAATATCAGCGCGCAGCTCATCGGGCGCGCCTACGACGAACAAACGGTGCTGGACGGCGGCTTGAGTTTAGAAAAAATCGTGAAAGGATAAGTATGAAGATCGTCAAAAAGGCTCTGACCTTCGAGGATGTTTTGTTGGTACCGCAATACTCTGAAATTTTACCCAAAGAGGTCGATATCAGCACGAGTTTTACTAGAAATATCACGCTAAATACTCCTCTTGTGAGTGCTGCTATGGATACGGTCACCGAGTATCGCACCGCGATAATGATGGCGCGCCTCGGCGGCATCGGCGTGATCCATAAAAATATGGACGAGGACTCCCAAGCCAAGATGGTTCGCCGCGTAAAAAAGAGCGAAAGCGGCGTCATTATCGATCCTATCTCGATCAAGGCGGACGCCACGATCAAAGACGCTCTCGATCTGATGAGCGAGTACCATATCAGCGGCATTCCCGTTATCGAGGACAACGGCGTGTTGATTGGAATTTTGACCAATCGCGACCTGCGCTTTGAAACCGACACCGCCGCGCTAGTAGGCGAAAAGATGACCAAGGCTCCGCTAATTACTGCTCCGAAGGGCTGCACTTTGGATGATGCGGAGAAAATTTTTAGAAATAATAAAGTAGAAAAACTTCCGATAATCGACGCAAACGGCCATTTAGAGGGGCTTATTACGATTAAAGATCTTAAAAAGCGCATCGAATATCCAAGCGCCAATAAAGACAAATTTGGCCGCCTTCGCGTCGCCGCAGCGATCAGCGTAGGCCATCTGCAAAGAGCCGAAGCTCTCGTCAAAGCGGGCGTAGATGCGCTTGTAATGGACTCTGCGCACGGACACTCCAAAGGCATTATCGACACGCTTAAGGAGCTGAAGCGAAATTTTGACGTCGACGTAGTAGTTGGAAATGTCGCAAACCCCGCCAGCATAAAAGATATCGCAAACGCGGGAGCCGACGCGATTAAAGTAGGTATCGGACCGGGCTCGATCTGCACTACCCGCATCGTAGCTGGCGTGGGCGTGCCGCAATTTACTGCAATCAACGATTGCGCGATCGAGGCGGCTAAATTTGGAATTCCGATCATCGCAGACGGCGGTATCAAATACTCGGGCGACATCGCCAAAGCTCTAGCCGCGGGCGCAAGCTCGGTGATGATGGGAAGCCTGCTTGCAGGCTGCTACGAGACCCCGGGCGAGCTCATTACGTTTCAGGGCCGCCAGTACAAAACCTACCGCGGCATGGGTTCCTTAGCGGCGATGCAGAAAGGAAGCTCGGATCGCTACTTTCAAGACGGCACCGCAAAAGAAAAGCTCGTGCCCGAGGGCGTCGAGGGGCGCGTGCCTTACGCGGGCATGCTAAAAGACGTGATCTTTCAGCTACTAGGCGGCTTACGAAGCTCGATGGGATACTGCGGCAGCAAGGATATCGCGACCTTTCAGCAAAAGGCGGAATTCGTCGAGATCACGAGCGCAGGTCTTAAAGAAAGCCACGTCCACGACGTCATCATCACGCAGGAAGCGCCGAATTACCGAGTAAATCAGTGATCCTTCAAAGCAAAATTCAAAATTTCGACGAGCCGCTTTATCTGGAGAGCGGCCGCGTCTTTTCCAACTTCAAGCTCGCCTACGAAACCTACGGCGAGCTAAATCCGGACAAATCCAACGTCATCGTCATCTGCCACGCCCTAACGGGCTCCGCGCACGCCGCAGGACTTTACGAGGGCGACGTTAAGCCCGGCTGGTGGGACGGGCTCATCGGCGATCATAAAGCGGTCGATACGACGAAATTTTTCGTCATCTGCATAAATATCCTGGCTTCGCCTTTCGGCTCGACATGCCCGCTCGACGTCGATGAAAGCAGCGGCCGCGAGTACCGCTTGCGCTTTCCGGTAGTGGTCGTCTCGGACGTCGTGCGCGCGCAGATGATGCTTTTAAAGCGCTTAGGCATCGCCCGCGCCCGCGCCGTTATCGGCGGAAGTCTGGGCGGCATGCAGGCGCTGTGCTACGCGATCGAATATCCCGAATTTGCGGATGAAATTTTCGTGCTCGCAAGCACATACGCTACGCAGCCTTGGGCGATCGCGTTTAATAAGATCGCGACCGAGGCTATCTTGCGCGATCCAAATTTCAAAAACGGCAACTACGATAAAAATCTGATCTCCGAGCACGGACTTGACGGCATGGCGGTGGGGCGCATGGCGGGGCATATTAGCTTTCTAAGCCCAAGCTCGATGCAGGAAAAATTTGGGCGCAACTACGTCGAAACCGACGGTCTTTACGAGATTAACGGGCGCTTTCAGGTCGATCGCTACCTTGAATACAACGGCGAAAATTTCGCGCGCAGGTTCGATCCGTTGTGTTATCTCTACATCGCTAAGATGATGAATATATTTGATTGCACGCGCCACTACGGCAATCTCAAAAACGCCTGCGCACAGATCAGATCGCGCCTGCACCTCATCTCTTTCAAAGGCGACGTGCTCTTTCCGCCGGGGCTAATGAAAGAAATTTACGATGCGATGAGCGATCTAGGGAAAAAGGATCGCGCGAGCTACGCGCAGATCGACAGCGACTACGGACACGACGCGTTTTTGGTCGAGATAGAAAAATTTGATTACATCATAAAAAGGATTTTGGATGAGTTTTGAAGAAAAAATGGAGAAGATTAACGCGCTTTTAAAGAGCCTAAACGACAAGGATCTGAGCCTAGAAGAGAGCGTGAAGCTGTATAAGCAGGGCGTGGCGCTGCTAAAAGAGGCGAAGGAAATTTTAGAAAACGCCAAACTCGAGGTTGCCGAAATAAACGCGCCCGAGCAGGCTTAGGAGGCGACGATGATAAACGTATGCGTTTTGCAGCTACCGACGCTTTCGATGAGCGAAAATCGGATCGATTACTATATGAAGGTCGCCAAAGACAACGGCGCGCGGATCGTGCTACTGGGCGAATATGAGCTAAATTCCTTCTTTAGCGAGCTTAAAAAGATGCCCCGCTCCATCGCGTGCGAACAGAGCGAGCATAAGCAGGAGCTAATGGCGCGGCTGGCCGCCAAATACGACCTACATATCGTAGCGCCGATAATCAGAGCCGCAAGCGGTGCGATTTTGAGGCAGGCGGGCATTTTCGGCGGCGCGGCTCAAAAGAGCGTGCGCGGCGGCGAAAATTCTTTAAGCCTTAAAAGCAAGCCCGGTTGCAAGAGCGATTTAAATTCCGCAAGCGAGTCGAATTTCAAAGATGACTCAAACTCCTGCGGCGCAAAATCTTTAAATTTCAAAACCTCAAATTTAAAAAGCGCCTCCGAGGCCTCAAATACTCTAAATTCCGAAGAAAGCCAAAAAGGCACGGGCGAAGAGGAGATTTTTTGCGCGAGCGAAAACGAGCCTATCTGGGTGAAATCCTGCGCGAAATTTTCGCCCTCGGAGGTAAAATTTTACGATCAAAATATCCTGATGGACTATCCGCACTGGGACGAGGAGGGTTTTTTCGCCAACCGTAAAAGCCGCAAAATCGGTAAAATTTCGCCGATGATCTTTAGCGAGGGCGGCGTAAAATTCGGCGTCTGCTTCGGCTATGAGGCACATTTTGACGTATTTTGGCGCTATTTTATGCAGAAAAACATCGGTTGCGTGCTCGTGCCGTGCGCCTCGACCTTCGAAAGCGGCGGGCGCTGGCGCGAGCTTTTGAAGATGCGCGCGTTTACGAACTCGCTCTACGTCATCCGCGCCAACCGCATCGGCGAGGCGAAATTCGGCGAAAGCGAGTTTAAATTTTACGGCGAGAGCTTCGTCGTAACCCCCGGCGGCGAGATCGCAAACGAGCTGAAAAACGAAGAGGGCGTGCTGATGTGCGAAGTGGACGCGGACGAGATCGCTGCGGCGCGCGGGCTGTGGAAATTCCGCAAAAATCTAGTTGGCAGGGGGCTTTTATGAACTACTTTCACAGACAGATCCAGCTTTGGGGCGAGCAGACGCAGCGCGCGCTTGCGGACAAGCGTATCCTGATCATCGGTGCGGGCGGGCTTGGAAGCAGCCTTTCTTACGCTCTGGGCGCAAGCGGCATCGGGCGGATCAGCGTCGTGGATTTCGACACGGTGGCGCTTCACAACATCCACAGGCAAATTTTATTCACGCTCGAAGACGAGGGCAAATTTAAAGCGGACGTTTTCAAAAGCCGTACGGAAAGCCGCTACGACGGCGTGAGCGTGGAGGTGCACAAGAGCCGCGCGGAGGAATTTTTCGCTAGCGCGATAGGCTCGGGCGAGAAATTTGATCTGATTTTAGATGCGACCGATAATCTCGCCACGCGCGCGCAGATCGATGCGTTTGCTAAGCAAATAGGCGTGCCGTGGGTATTTGCATCGGTGGACAGCTGGCAGTGCCAAGTCTGCTTTGTGCAGAATGCGGATTTTAAATTTTTCCCTAGCCTAAACGCGACGCCTGCGGGCATAACGGCTGCGATCGTGATGTTTGCGGCGAGCTTTGAGGCAAACCTCGCTCTGCGCTATCTAGCGGGGCTTGAGGTCGAAAAAGACCTGCTTTACTACGCGAACTTTTTTGGCGGCGAGCTGGAAGTTAAGAAGATAAAATTGTAAATTTTAAATTTGGGCTTTGGCATTTATAACCGTCAAAGCCCGAATTTTTTAAAATTTAATTTCATCGGTATCAATAAAATCAAAGTACTCGAAGAATATATTTGCTATTTTGGAATTTATAAGCCCATTTTTGACGATTTCCGAAATAAGAATTTCGCTAGAAATATCATCCTTAATACCTTTTTCGGAACAAAGTATTTTATCAGGCGATAGCATATCACAAGGAAGCATCATAGAATACGCAAGAGCTTTAAAACAAGAATCTCTATTACCGATGCTTTTTACATAATCTTTATTTATTTTGATCTTACCACTCATAATATCGAACCATTTTATAAGCGACCTACAATCTTCAAGCTCTTTTTTAAAGACATCTGAAAGATAAAACAATGCCCCTTTGTCATCAAGCTCGGAAGTTTTATTAATAAGCTCTAAACTTAAATTGCTAAATTCTTTTGCAGAAAATTTCATCGGCGAATTTGCAGAATAATATCCGATATATGCCTTTGCTTTTAAAACATCTCTTTTTACCCCTAGTCCAAAAGCATAATGAATTCCCAGATCTCCGCACGCCTCTGGAAGCCCTTCTTCACAATATAATTTATCGAAAGCGGCCGCTTTGTCAAACTTATGTGCTTCAAAATCTTGCAGAAATTCTTCCTCGGAATTGAGGTATTTTTTCAAAACCTGCTCAAACTCCTCTCCCTTTAGTGGCTCCGGTAGATCCAGTGCAGATAGCTTTCCCGGTAATAACACGTATATTACCGATACTCCGATCAATTTTAAGATAAAATTTCTCATCTTTATCTCCTTAATGCTTATTACATTAAAATTTTAAATTTACTTTATACCGCAGTCAAAAACCTG
>NZ_CALIMQ010000234.1 GCF_938045535.1 uncultured Campylobacter sp.
TGAAGCTGAAGTTCCTGAAAGAGACGCCTGAATGCTTGCATTTAACTGGTTCAGAGCAGCTGTCAGATTGCTGACGTTTTCCTGATTGCTAGTAAGACTCATATCTACCGATTCCTTTAGAGTAGTCAAACCAGTATTGAGCTTAGACGCTCCGCTAGCCAAAGCTTGGACACCAGCTCTTGATTGTGGTGCGAGTTTTGCAGATATTTTAGATCGTTTGCGGTTATTTGCTCGCCTGAGCGAAATTTCGTCCGCAGCGTTTCGTGCGAAAAAATATCTCTTAGCACGCTATCTAAAATCTCGTAGCTGTATCCAAGCTCACGTTCGTCGCTTTGATTTTCCCATAGATCGGCGCTGGGAGCTTTTTTTATAATCGCATCGTCTATGCATAAAATTTTTGCAAATTTAAACAGATCGCTTTTAAAAATTTCTCCGATCGGATTAAACGCGCAGGCCAGATCGCCGTAGATCGTGCCGTAGCCTAGCATCCTCTCGCTAAGATTGCTCGTGCCTACGACTACGCCGCGTTTTTGCGCGCTGTAATCATAAAGCAAGCTCATTCTTACGCGCGCGGCGAAATTTCCGATTCGAAGGGCGCTTGCACCGGGATTTAAAGCGGTAAAATTTTCTACAAATGGCGCGATCTCTTGGATTTCGTAGGGGATATTAAAGGATTCGCAGTGAAAGATGCCGTCTGCCATATTTTCTAAATTTGAATTACCGCTAGGCAGGATAAGTCCGTAAGTGGGGATCTCCGTAAGAGCGCAAAGCGCGGAAACCACGGCACTGTCAAGCCCGCCGCTGATACCCACTACAAAGGCGTCCGCGCCCGTTTCATCGAGTCTCTCCGATAAAAAATCGGTCAGTTGCGGCAGCAAATCGTCCAAAAACATAATATTTAGCCTTAAAATTTTACGTTAAATTGTGCGAATTTTAACTATTTTTGGCTAAATTACGGCTTTAATTTAAGCTTAAAAGGAGGATTTAAATGCAAATTTTAAAAAAAGCTTTCGGCGAATACGTGACGAACTGCTACATTCTAAAGGGCGAGCGGGGCGATCTAGTGATCGATCCGGGCGAGGGCAGTTTTGATTGGGTGATGCAGAATACGGGAAAGATCGCCGCGGTTTTGAATACGCATGGGCATTTCG
>NZ_CALIMQ010000235.1 GCF_938045535.1 uncultured Campylobacter sp.
CCAAAATTTCGGCGATCTCTACTTCAAATTCTTTCATCAAATCCCCATTTTTACTTTCGCGCTCTCGCTTTCTAAGTCGTATTGTTTGGCGATACTTTCGTAGCTCGCAAATTTCACGCTACCGGCAATATCTTTGTATATCGACGCGCTTATCACGCTTTGAAACTGCCTCAACCTGCCCTCATCCGCAACGATAAACATTTTGGCGTTAAAGTCCTGAAGTTCGTAAAATTTATTGAGAGAATTTTTAAAGTCTGTCGAGTGCTCAACCTCGAAAAACGCGTAAGGTAGATTTCGCTCGTTAAACCAGATCGCATCGACGCTGCGCGCCTTATTTAGTATGCTCGGGTAGGCAAATTCGTAAATCGCCTTTAGCGAAGTAAGATCGTCCAGCTTTTTGCTTGCGACGAAGCTTTTATTTTTATCCTGTGGCGGCACGTAGGTTTGAAATTTGCGCAGGTTGCCGATCTCTACGATAAGACCTTGAAAATAGGAGTGAGTGAAGCTATCTCTCGGATTCGTGCCACTTTCAAACTCTTTTAAAATTTGCGTCTCAAGCGACTTTAAGCCCCAAAGACCCGGGCGAATCTTAAAAAACTCCGCATTTTCTTGCACGATACGCCGTATAGAAGCGAATGGCGTTTTCGTCGACCACGAACTAACGTCGGTCGCAGAATAAAGTTGCGATAGAGTCGCTGCACCGCCAAGCTCTATCATCGCCGCTATCACGAAATCTTTTTGTTTCATCTTTGCTTGTCCGTTTTTGTTGTCGCTAACGCTCGGATAAAATTTAACTTCATATTAAACAAGCCTTCGCTTCGGACGCAGACGAAATTCGCAGGCGGGACGGTTAAAATTTGCGGCGTCTGCTTTGGCACGTAAAGCTGTCTAAACTCTTTTTTAAAATCAAACATTTTATTCCTTTTGCGAGGTAAATTTCATAAAATTTTGCGCTAGAAGCGGAGCTGAATTTTAAACGGTCATAAAATTTTACAGCATTACGCGATCGCGCGTATGCGAAATTCTACGAAATTTTACGTTCGCCACATCGTTACAAGAAATCTTGCCGCAAGCACGTCAATATCCAGTTGCGCAATAAAATTTAACGCCGCTACAAATATTTTAAAATTTCGCCGAAGCGTGCGGCCAAAACGGCGCCTTAAATTTTAGACTAGCGCGAGCTTCAGTACCTCTTCGATCCGCTCTACCGGCGTTATTTTCAGATCGTTTTTGACCTCGTCCGGGATCTCCGCCAGGTCGCGCTCGTAGTTTTTGCGCGGGATCAAAACCTCGGCGATTTTGGCTTTGTGCGCGGCGATGAGCTTCTCCTTAAGCCCGCCGATCGGCAGTACCTTGCCGCTTAGCGTGATCTCGCCCGTCATCGCCAGATCGGCGCGCACCTTGTGCTCGCTTAAAATCGACGCGATCGCCGTGCTCATCGTGATGCCCGCGCTCGGTCCGTCCTTCGGCGTCGCGCCCTCGGGTACGTGGATGTGAAGGTCGAATTTATTATAAATCTGCTCGGAATTTTGACCCTCGGAATTCTCCTCCGCGCCTAAATTTTGTGCCGCCGCCGAGCTTTTAGACACCGCGCCGCCATTTGTGCGCAATGCGGAGTTTTTGCCAGCGCGCGAGGCTTTTGCCGCGCTACTCTCCGCGTCTTGGCCTGCTTTGAGCTTGCCCTCGTCGATAAGCACCTTCACGACGCTAAAGGCGATCTGCGCGGATTCTTTCATCACGTCGCCGAGTTGACCCGTGATCGTCATCGCGCCCTTGCCTTTGATCTTGACTGCCTCGATCTTGAGCACGTCGCCGCCTACCGCAGTCCACGCAAGCCCGTTTACGATGCCGATTTGATCGCATTTTTCGACCTCGTCAATCTCGAAAACCTTCTTATTTAGAAATTCGCTTAAATTTTTCGTCGTCACGACGATCTTTTTAAACTCTTTATCTTTTAAAATTTTAACTGCGACTTTGCGGAAGATCGCAGCGATCTGGCGGCGTAGGTTTCGCACGCCGCTTTCGCGCGTGTATTCTTCGATGATCTCGGAAAGAGCGGCTGGGTTGATCGCTACGTCGGCGGATTTTAGGCCGTGGCGCTGCAGCTCCTGAGGGATCAGATAGTCCTTAGCGATCTGAAATTTCTCCTGCGGCGTGTATGAGCTAAGCTCGATAAACTCCATCCTATCGCGCAGCGGCGCAGGTATGAGAGATACGTCGTTTGCCGTGGCGATAAAGATGATCTTGCTAAGATCGATATTGAAATTTAGATAGTAATCTCTAAAGCTCGAGTTTTGCTCCGGGTCTAAAATTTCAAGCAGAACCGCCGTCGGATCACCCTTGTATGAGCTTGAAATTTTATCGATCTCATCAAGGACGATGACGGGGTTCATCTGATTTGCCTCGATGAGACCTTGCACGATGCGGCCAGGCATTGCGCCAATGTAGGTGCGGCGGTGTCCGCGCAGCTCGTTTACGTCCTCAAGCCCGCCCAAAGCGATACGGATGAGTTTGCGTTTAAGCGCGGTCGCGATGGAGTTCGCAAGGCTCGTCTTGCCTACGCCGGGAGGGCCGTAGAAGCATAAAATCGCGCCGCCGTTTTTGCCGTCCTCTTTGCTTTTCTTGCCGCTTGTGCCGCGAAGCTCCAAAAGCTGCTTTAGCGCAAAATACTCCTCGATGCGCGCCTTGGGCTTTTTCAAGGAGTGGTGGTCTTTATTCAGCTGAGCGGTAACGCCCTCGATGGACATCTTATGCTTGGCGGTCTTTTCAAAAGGCACCTCCAAAACCCAGTCCAGATAGCTTTGCACGAGCCCCGCATCGGCGCTGTCCGGATGGAGGCGGGCAAATTTATCGATCTGCTTTTTGATCTCTTTGTAAGCATCCTCGCCCAAATAGGGCTTTTTGGCTTCCAGCTTTTTGCGGTACTCCTCGATCTCGACATCGCGATCGGCATCGCCGCCGAGCTCCTTTTGGATCTGTTTGAGTTGCTCTTTTAAAAAATACTCTTTGTTCGTCTTATCGATCTTGGAATGAACCTTGCTTTTGATCTCCTTTTCGAGCCTCTGCGCTTCGATCTCGTCGGAGATGTAGTTGATGAGGTTGAAAAGGCGCTTTTGCAAGTTGCTCTCTGTAAAAAATGAGTAGGCTACCTGCTTTTTTAGGCGCAGTGCGCTTAAAATGAGATCACAAACGCGCGCGGCGTCGGTGCCGTCGTCGATGGTCTTTAGCAGATCGTTCGGGAAAAAATGCGTAAGCGTGCTAAGCGTCTTGGTTTTTTCCTTCAGCACGCTTACCAGCGCGTCTAATTTCTGGTCGTTGCCGCGCTCGTCGTGGATGATATCGACGGTAGCGACCAGCGGATCTTGCGAAATTTCTTTTACGATTTTGCCTTTTAGCGCGCCTTGAAATAAAATTTTAACCCGACCGTCAGGGAGCGGCACGGTTCTCATCACGGAGCCCACGACGCCTGCGTTATAGATACCGCCGAAGCTTCTATCACCGCTAAATTCCGACTTTGAGCTTACGACCATTATCATAGATTCGTTTTTAGCGGCTAGATCGAGAGCCTTTTTGTTATGCTCGTCGCCGATGAAAAGGGGCGCTATCATAAACGGATATAAAAATAGCTCGTCCTCGACGATGATAGGTAGATCGCTCGGGAAGGTTGTATTTTGCATCAGTTGCATCGCTCCTCCTACTCAAAAATCGCGCGATACCAAGGCGAGCGAGGTTTGATGACGTCGGTACCGTTTAATGGGGATTCTTCGATGCGCTGCTCGTAAATTTTGGCAGAACTTTCGCGGTCGGTGCGCTGGTAAAGGTCTTTGATGTCGATATTTAACTGATGCTCGGCAAGCCTGAGCTTCGTTAGCATCGTCTCAAGTAGCGGACGATACTCGCTCTGTGGATATTCAGCTATAAATTTTCGAATTTCGTCGATGCTGTTTAGCATTAGCTTTTGGTTGCGATTTGGGCGGCTAAAGGAATCGAAATTTGCTCTAATTTTTAGAAATCTTGCGTATTCGATCTTTTGCGTCGTGCCGTAGAGACGGATATATTCGTCTAGGTATTTGTTTGCTTTCTCGTAGTTTTCATCCTCCACAAAAGCCCACGCCATAATGAGTGTCATCTTCTCAAGCAGCGGAGAGGCGATGTGTTCGCTAGAAAAGCTAGTGTAATGCTTCTCGGCATCCTCCATATTTGCGTTATTGATATCTTCTAAAATTTTAGAATACCATGCCTCGGGGCTTAGATTAAAAAGCTCGCCGTCGCCTTTGCCACTGCAGCCGCCGATAAACGCGATAAATAGGAGAGCGGATAGAATTTTACTTAGATTTGTCATAAAAAATCCTTGGAATTTATTTAGCTCGTAATTTTATAGTCTTTGAGTAAATGCAAGCTTAAATTCCGCGTTCAAATTTAAAAATGGAATTTCTTTAAAATTTTTGTGCGTTCGGGCTTAAAAATCTTTGTAAACCAAAAAATTTACGCGATAAATTCTAAATTTAAGTTTAACAATAGTATAATTAGCGCCGATAACGCAGAGTAAGTTTGCGTTTCCGTAATTTCAAAATTTTAAAGAAAGGATGTAAGATGAAAAAAGGTTTTACTCTAATTGAGCTGATCTTTACTATCGTGATTTTGGCGATTACGACGATGGCGATCCCTCGTATCGTCGCGCAGACGACCGAGCTAAATGCCCTTGCGATCAAAGAGGAGCTCGTATATAACGCTAAAGCTTTTATGTCTCGTATATCTAAGGCGCAGTGGGATAGCGCATACGCAGGAGATGCTAGCTGCGGAGGCGATGCAAGCTGCATGAGGAGAATTCTAACGGTAAATCCACCTGCTGATGGTGCTCCCGAGGTCAGACCAGGGATTTTAAATGAAGCTAGCAGGCGCGGAATTAGCGCTCAAGCTCCAGCTACAAAAAGACAATTCGGTAGAAATGGAATTTCTTTTGGCGGCGGTCGTTATAACGATATCGACGACTACGACCAGTTCACGACCGATATAACAGTCGGTAATTTGGTGGGCTCTAGTAGTAGAGGTGATTTTATCCTCAATACTAGGATTAATGTCGATGTAGATTATGTAGCAGAGCCTTTTAATGCTGCGCAGTATGCTACCGGTACCGATATAAGTGGTGTTCTTAGTGATCGGCCTAACGACGAGTCCGCTGCCCCTACTAATATAAAGATGGTTAGGGTTGCTGCTACGGATCTCAACGACGCCGTAGCGAGAGACGGTGCTGCTAAATCAGTTGTTTTAAAGGCATTTTTATCTAATATCGGCGTCGGCGTTCAGACAACCGTCACTAGACTATATAACTAATAGGAGCGCGAGATGAAAAGAGGCTTTACCCTTATAGAGCTTGTGTTTGTTATCGTAGTGCTGGGGATCATCTCGATGTTTGGCGCTGATCTATACACCAAGATCTATAAATCTTACGTGCATGTACGTGCGGTAAATCAGCTGGAAGCCAGAACGCAAAATGCGATGATGCTAATCACAAATCGCTTGGAGGATAGAATAAAAAGCTCTACCATAGGCAGAGATCTTGCCGTAAATGATTTTGTGCCGATTAGCGACCTTACTAATCCGAGATTTGATATATTAGAGTGGATCGGACAAAGCGTAGAGACGAGAAATATAAATCAGAGAACTCCAGGTTGGAGCGGCTTTATGTCAATGTCTCAACTCCGAGATAGCACATGGACGGCCGATGCGAATAATGCCGGATATATCGCAGATACTAGGGCTGCGTTTAATATGGTATCCTTGGGTAGCGATTTTCCGCGAGTAGCTAGGATAGTTCGGAATTTAAGGGCTACTGCTTACAATACTCCATCTAATAATACTCAGGTCGCCGTTATATTTAGAGCTGTTACTAATGATGCTTCGCCTACTAGCGTAGGCATAGGCTTCGGCTACGATAG
>NZ_CALIMQ010000236.1 GCF_938045535.1 uncultured Campylobacter sp.
TTATGTCGTAACCCATTTGCTCCCCTTCTAATCTTTCAGATCGATCTGCGGCTGCCAATACAGCGACTTTGAAATTTTACGAAATTTCATCGTGGCAGCCAGACCATTTGAGGTGCGGTAGCTAAGCACCAGCTCGTCCTTATCGCTCTTAGGCGCGGTGATCTTGTAGCGGCTTGACCAAGCGATCTTAAAAAGCTCCTTTTGCAAAAGCGGATCTCTGTCGTGCAGCGGCACTACGTTTGCGTCTGCGCCGTTAATCTGCACCGCGCGGATCTGAATCTCTTTAGGATAGGAGGTGAGCAAAAACACCTCGTCTCCAGCGGCGTTTCTAAGCTCGGGCGCGACGGGATTTAGATAGGTCGCCACTGCCAAATAGCGATCGCCCGCGCGCACCGATTCAAATTTTTGCGTGTAGGCTAGAAACTCGTTTTTAAGCGGATCGTGACGGGGATCGTTTACGGAGCAGGAGTTTAAAAAAAATGCCAGCGCGGCTAGGAGCGAGCCCTTTAGCAGGCCGTTTAGCGCGCCGTTAAAATAAAATTTCTTCATCGATCTTCCTTTGAAATTTTAGGCGCATTTTAACGAATTTTGCTTTTTAAAAGGCTAAATTCGCTACAATCTGCTCATCTTAAAAAGCCGGATTTTAAAAATGAAAAGACTTGTTATCGCATTTTCAGGCCCTTCCAACAGCGGCAAAACGACGCTAATTTGCAAGATCGCTAAAATTTTTATCGCTAGCGGGCTGCGGATTGCGATCGTAAAGCACGATCCGGGCGATAAGGCGCGCTTTGACGTAGAGGGCAAGGACAGCGCCAAATTTAGCGAGCTCGGCGCCGAGACCGTCGTGATGAGCCCTACGCGGACGAGCTATTTTTCGCAGCGCTGTATGCAGATTGACGAGGTCGTGCGGATGCTCGGAGATTTCGATATCCTGCTCGTAGAGGGGCTAAAGACACTGCCGCTGCCGCGCATAAGCTTATTTCGCGACAGGATCGATCCGGCGTATCTGCCATTTTCGGACGCGATCGCTTCAAATTTAAGCGGCGAGCAGATGGATAAGTTTTGCCGCGTAAATTTTGACATCAACGACGCTGCGGGCATTAGCGAATGGATATTAAAAAACGCCAAAAAAATGTAAAGGAATCAGAATGCAAGAGATCATAAAATCAATCCAAAATATCGCGCTACAAATCGCCGAGGAGCTGAAATACGCGGACTTCGGCTACACAGATCATCACAACAGCACGGGCGATACGCAGCTCAAACTCGACGTAAAGAGCGACGCCATAATCGAGGCGGAATTTCGCAAAAACCCGCTCGTGCGCGCACTAATCAGCGAGGAGAAAGATGAAATTTTAACGCTGCGAGAGGATGCGCGCCTAATCGTCGCTTACGATCCGCTTGACGGCTCGAGCTTGGTGGACGTAAATTTTGCCGTGGGCTCGATATTTGGCATTTATGAGGATGAAATTTCGCCCGCAAACTTAAAAGCGGCGATCTATTGTATCTACGGGCCGCGCCTTGAGATGGTCGTTTGCGAGGATGCGCCGAAGCTTTATCGCCTAAATCGCGAGGGCAAATTTAGCTTCGTAAAATATCTGCGCCTACAGCAAAAAGGCAAACTAAACGCCACCGGTGCGACGCAAAAGGGCTGGAGCGAGCCGCACCGAAAGCTCGTGCGGGCGCTGTTTGACGAAGGATACCGCCTACGATACAGCGGCGCAATGGTAAGCGACCTGCATCAAATTTTATTAAAAGGCGGCGGACTTTTCAGCTACCCCGCTACTAGCGATCATCCGCACGGCAAGCTTCGCGTAACCTTCGAAGTGCTACCGTTTGCGTTTATCTTCGAGCGCGCGGGAGGCGCCACCAGCGACGGCGCGAACGGCTCGCTTTTGCAGCTTAAAATCGAAAAGATCCACCAAAGCACCCCTTGCTTTTTCGGCTCGAAGTACGAGATCGCGAAGATGCATGAAATTTACGGCTGGAAAAACTGATGGCGGATACCGAGGTCGCCGCGCCGCGCGACGTTTACGACGAAATTTTAGATAAAAGCTTAGCCGCGCTGCAAGCGTGCCAAGCCGAGCACAACCTCACCAGCTGCCTGGAGTGCGAGAAGCTGCTGGATTGCGCGGTGCGCGATAAATACGTCAAGGCAGTTTATGAGAGCATGTCGCACGGCGCGACGGGGGATTTTTCGTTTTAAATTTAGCTATTGCGATCGCGAAATTTTGCAAAGCAGACTGCTTAAAGCCCTTGCGGCGCGAGGTTTTGCAAAGCGAGCTTTGCGCGCAAGATCTCTGCAAACCAGGCTGCGGCGCGAGACTAGCTCGAAATTTGCTCTGCGGTGCAGATTTAATACGGCGCGGCGCGCAGATTCTTGCTTCGCAGCACGGAATTTGTCCCACTGCGAAACGATAAAATTTACGGCGCAATTTGGCGTCGCGGCGGGACCTGCTCTGCGGCACATCTGTTTTGCGGGCCAGGTTTTGCAGCGGCCGATAAAATTTAAAATGAGGGCGTAGCCAAATTACGGGCGTGCGGCTAAATTTAAAGCGGGCGCACGATTAAATTTCAGACGCTGCGGCTGGATTTTAAAATTTGCAGATAAAATTTTAAGGCGCGAAATTTCGCTTCGCAAAATTTTATCTGCAATCATGGGCTGTTGTGAGCGCGGATGCGCGAAATTACGTAAAGCAAAATTTCGACGGGTTAAATTTTATCGCCGCGATCTTTAAATTTACGCGACTAAAACTTACCGACTTGCGCAAGCCACCGTTCGTCGCCAATCTTTTGCCGGTTTAAATTTTGCCTTGCGAAATTTAGCTCGCAAACTTAGCGACGCGGCGAGACGGCTGATTTTCCTCGCGAAATTCGAGCCATAAATTTAAAACGCAAATTTAAACCGCGATCCGTGCGTTAAAAATTTAAAAGCTAAATTTAAAGCTCGGCGAGCATGCGTGCCGCGCGAAGCGCTCGCCAAAATTTCAAAGCCGAGCGCGTTACGACGCTCGCTTTAAAATTTTAAAATTAAGGCGCATATAGCGGCGGTTGCGTTAAATTTAAAAACCGATTGCAGAGCGCGGAATTTCAGGATCGATCCATTCGCGAAGCTGTGCGTCATCGATCTGTTCGCAAAGGCGCGCGTCATCGCTCTATCTGCAGCGCCGCGCATTGAAATTTTAGAGCAGATTTGAGGAGTATAAACAGAGAAATGCAGCCATTCGTACAAGGGGTTTTGATGGGGTTGGGCGTTAGCGTGCCGATCGGCCCGGTAAACGTACTGATAATGTCCTACGCGCTGCGAAGCTACACCAAGGCGCTGTGCCTGGGCCTCGGCGCCATGAGCGCGGATATGCTGTATCTAGCGCTATCGGCGTTTGGCATATCGCAGTTAGCTAAAATACCGATCGTTTTTACCTGCGTATCGGTATTTGGCGCATGTTTTTTACTCTACACGGCGTACAAAATCTGGCATGGCGCGACTAGTTCGATGCAGCCTGTAAGCGTCGAGGCTTGCTCGGGCGCGGCGCTTTACAGCAAAGGCTTTTTGATAAATTTACTAAATCCATACGTCATTATGTTTTGGCTCAGCGTCTCTGCCGGCACCGCGCGAGCAGATTTCGCGCTTGCCCTTGCGGGGCTTGCAAGCGGAATCTTAGCTTGGATCACGCTTTTTCCGCTTGCGATATATCTAGCCCGCAGCAAGCTTCCAAACATTGTAGTGCGGGCATTTGCATATATCTCGACGTTTATTTTGACATTTTTTGCGCTAAAGCTTTTATACGCTATAATTTTTGCTAAAATTTAAACCAAAGGATGGCTTATGAAACCGATTGAAATTCTAAAAGAGCTCATCAAATTCCGCTCGCTCACACCTAGCGACGACGGGGCTTTCAACTACGTCTCGATGCTGCTGGCGGACTTTAGCGAGGATAGATTCGAGCTAAACGGCGTAACTAACGCGATTTTTACCAAGCGCTTAGGGCTTGGTCCGCATCTATGCTTTGCCGGGCACATCGACGTCGTACCACCGGGCGAGGGCTGGGCGAGCGATCCATTTGTGCCGGTGGAAGCGGATGGCTTTTTATACGGGCGTGGCGCACAGGATATGAAAAGTGGCATCGCAGCGGCGATCTGCGCGCTAGCGGCGGCACGCGATTTTAAGGGCACGCTAAGCCTGCTGCTAACCAGCGATGAGGAGGGTGACGGCATCTACGGCACGCGCGAAATGCTCTCTAAATTGCGCGAGCAAGGTGCCCTACCCGACTTCGCAATCGTTGCGGAGCCTACATGCGAAGTGCGCTTCGGTGATACCATTAAGATCGGCCGTCGCGGCTCGATTAACGGCGTCCTCACACTCACGGGTATCGGCGGGCACGCAGCCTACCCAGATAAATGCATCAATCCTGTCCACATTTTAGCGCCAGTGCTTGCAAGTCTTGCGGGGCATGATCTGGACGCGGGTAGCGATGATTTCGCTCCAGCCAAGATAGTCATCACCGACATTCGCGGTGGCTCACAGGTCGTAAACGTAACACCCAAGGACGTGCACGTGATGTTTAACGTCCGCGGTGGCGTAGGGCTGGGGCTAGAGGACGTGCGAGACTATGTACTGAGGTTATTTGAGCTAGATGCAAAAGACGCGCTGTGCAGCGAAAGTGAATCTTACGGCAAGCTAGAAATGAGCTGCACCGCACAGCTGCGAGCAGGCGCGTCGCTACACCTTGCGCTAAAAAGCTCCTCAAAGTCTTTTTTAACTCAACGAAACTCCAAAATCGTGCAAAAACTAAGCGCTAGCGTGCAGAAGATCTGCGGCGCAGCAGCCGAGCTAAATACCGCAGGCGGCACGAGCGACGCGAGATACTTCGCGGAGTTTGGCGTGGAGACGGCGGAGTTTGGCGTGCGAAACGACACTATCCATCAGATCAATGAACGTGTAGAGATTAGCGACGTCGAAAATTTAGCTAAAATTTTTAGCGATCTGATAGAAAATTTCGGCTAATTTAAGAATTTGGCAAAGCTGCGTAGATTTTCTTCGTTCTACCAAGCTTTGCTGATTTTGCCGGGGTTTTCGCTCGTAGTTGCTTGGCAAATTTTATCTTTGCCTCGCGTCTTACGTAGGAATTTCGCTCTACGCCGCTTTTGCTAAGAATTTTTATCTACAGCAGGCTCGCCGCTTTTACAATTACTTTGCTATGCAACGTCGCTTTCGCAAGAAACCCTAGCAAAACATCGCCGCCTCAAAGGCGAGCTTCGCCGACGAACGCTACCGCTACTAGGAATTTTTTAAAAGAATACTGCTTTTGCGCGAATTTCAGCAAATAGCGCGATCTTTGCGCAAAATTCATCTCGCTCTCTTCGCATAGAATTTCATCTTCGTCAGGTGACTCTAGCGGCATACTGCTGTACTTTGCCGTCTTCGTGAAAAATTTTATCTTTGACGCGCCCGCTGCTTACGCAAGAAGCTTGGCTAAGACAATGCTGCTTCTGCCCCCCCCCAGGATACCGCCCGCTTCGTGGATTTATAGAATTTTATTTAGTCACGTTGTCGCTGAGATAAATTCTGCCCCGCTTACCGCTTCTGCGCGGATTTTAACCATGCCTGACAAGCGCAATTAAATTTTACTTTGCTTTGATACGGCGG
>NZ_CALIMQ010000237.1 GCF_938045535.1 uncultured Campylobacter sp.
GACCGCGCTTTTAGGATGTGCGTCCTCCGCTCCGCTGCCTGCCGTGCGCGTCTGCGCGGCACAGATCAAACACAGCGTGACGTAGGCAAGCGCGAATATCGTGCCACTAAAGCGCCCTATTTTGGGCACGGACGTAGCTCGCGGCATAAAAAGCACGAAGGCGCAAAGATGCAAGATCGCGCAGTAAAAGACAAAATCGCCCGCGCAGATCAGAAACAAAAGAGCGATTTTTAGCGCGCTAGGGCTCTGCGACAGCGCCAGCTCAAACAGCGCGTTTTTATAAAATTTCAAAGCGTAAATTTCATTTAGCAGAACGGATTTGAAGTGCGCTTGCGGCTCGGTAGATTTTAAAATTTCAAAAATTTTATCTACCGATGCGGAGTTTGTCGCGGAATTTTTAGCGGAACTGTCTGCGGCTATACTCGGCGTGGCCGGAGTTGGAGCTAAATTTAAATTTTGCGCTGCAGCGAAGCTAGTCGTAAAATTTTTAGCGAAGGTCTGCGGCATGGCGGCGGGATCTGCCTTAGAATTTTCAGCCGAGACCTGCACCGCTCTGACGGAGCCCGCTTTAAAATTTGCGGTCGAAGCGGTGAGATTTTTAGCGGCATCCGCTGCGGGCTTGACGGCATTGCTCGTCTCGGAATTTCGCACAACTATGACGGAGTTATTTGCCGCGGAATTTTTAGCGGATTTGGCGGCATTATCTGTTGCAAAATTTCCGACGGGCGCGGAAGCGTTGTTTGTCGCGAAATTTCCCATGGATGCGGCGGTGCGGGCGGGCGAAGTAAAATTTATCGCGGAATTTAAAGAGTGTGCGGCAGCATCTGCGCCGTCCGCAAGCCGCAAATAGGCTAAATTTATAGCAAAATTTACCGCTACGGCAAGCGCGGCGAGCAGCAAAATGCTAAGTTTGAGCGATAAAATTCTGGGATTTTTAATCTCTTTTAGACTGAGCTTCAACACCGCCAGGCGCATCAGAGCAAGAGCTGCAGGCAGTGCCGCGAGCGTCACGAATAGCTCCGCGCCGCGCAGATCTGCTAGGCCTAGCGCCAAAGTGGCACTTAAGAGGATCGCACCCGCGAAGGCTAAAACTCCGCTTATCAGCCTGCCTTTAAAAATTTTAATCAAAGTCCCGCTGCTGCGAAATAGCGCCGCGTTGGCGCGCTGCTTCGCCTCATAAAAAAAGCTAAATAGCACCCGAAATAGCGCGTAAGCCCAAAACGCCGCCAGCGCGCAAAAGCCCGCGTCACTGAAATCCTGCGCGTAAAGCGCGAAGCAAAAAACGCTAACAATCAGCGCTAGCCTAAGCGCTATTTCACAGATCCAGCGGCGCGTCGTCGTCATCGAGCCTGTTTGCCTCATTGATCTTTGGAATGCCCATCTCTTCGATATTTAAAGGCGGCGCGGGTTTAAATTTCGCCTCGTCCTCTTCTTGCGCTTCAAAAGACGACCTGCCGCCATCGGCACTATCATCACCCTCAAAATACGAGGCATCCTCTCGCTGCGCACTCTCCGCTCCTCGCGACGCGCCCGCTACCTTCTCTGCGCCTTGCGATGCGCCTTTTGCATCTTGCAGCGCGTCTTTTGCGCTCTCCGCGCTCTTTATGTTCTGCTGCGCATCAGCCGAATTTCCACGCATACGCTCTGTTTTAGGCGCGACACTGCCCGTCCTCGTATCATCTAAATTTTGCCCCTGAAATTCTTGCTTTTGCGGTGCGTTCTGTGCCGCGCGCTGTACCTCTGCCAAACCATGCTCTGCGCTAAATTTAGACTCGCCGTCTATCTCCTCGCCGTCCTGCGCATCGCTTTGGCCGAAACTAGGCATCTCATCAAAATCGATATTTACGCTGGAATTTCGAGCGCTAGCAGAGCTTTCGTTTAAACTTACGCCGCTATTTTGAGCTTCGTTAAAATTTTGGGCTTCGTTAAAATTCTGCGTTAAATTTTGCTGCAAATTCTGCGCTGCATCGGGATTCGGCATATCGAAGCGCGCCGCAGCGGGCTCCTCAAAGCCCTGATCTTGCAGCTGCGAGACGTAGTCGAGATTGTCATTTTCGTTAAAGATCGCGCTCTCGCTGGGCTCGCCGCCGAAGCTCGTATCGACGAAGCGGGTAAATCTGCCCTGAAAGCCCACCTCGATCGTCCTGCCCGCCTCGCCCGAGCGGTTTTTGCCGACGATGATTTCGGCTTTTTCCTGATAGTCGTTGCGCCTAAACACGGGCTCGCCCGCGTCCTTGCCCTCGGCCTCCAGCCGCGAAATGCGCTCGCGCTCCATCTGCTCTTTATAAACCTCGTCGCGATAGACGAAAAGTATGATGTCGGCGTCCTGCTCGATCGCGCCGCTTTCGCGCAGATCGCTTAGCATCGGGCGTTTGTTCGAGCGCGCCTCGAGCGAGCGGTTTAGCTGCGATAGCGCGATGATCGGGATGTTTAGCTCGCGCGCCAAGAGCTTGAGTCCGCGTGAAATTTCGGCGATTTGCAGGTGGCGCTCGGAGTAGTTGCTCGTGCTCGTCATAAGTCCGATATAATCGATCACGCAAAGCTCGATATTGGCGTCTGCGGATTTGAGTTTGCGCAGCTGGGTGCGGACTTGGTGGATGTTTACGTAGCCGCTGTCATAGACGAAAAGCGGCATATTCAGCACCGCATCGCAGGCGTCGTTGAAGCGCGTCCAGTCGTCGTCGCTGAGCTTGGCGCTCATTATGTCGCTTAGCGGGATCGAGCTAAGCGCGCTTAGTATGCGATACATCAGCTGCACGGAGGGCATCTCGAGCGAGAAAAATACGACGCCTTTGCCGCTTTGCAGCGTTTTCATCATTAAATTTAACGCAAAGGCGGTCTTGCCCATACCGGGGCGGGCGGCGATGATGATGAGCTCGCCCGGTTTCAGCCCCTTCGTGCAGTCGTTTAGGAAGCGAAAGCCCGTATCAAGCCCCACGAGCTCCGAGCCTGCGAGCGCCTTTTGGCGTTTCAGCTCCTCTACTACGCCTTCGATGATCTCGTGCGATTTTTTGATGCCGCCGTGGCGCTCCTCATCGATGAGCTCGTAAATTTTAGAGCTGATTTTATCGGCGGTGTCTTTGCTGCGCACAGCTTCGTTTACCATCGAAGGGATTTCGTGCGCGACCTTGATTAGCGAGCGCTTGATCGATTTTTCGCGCAACTCGAGTGCGTATTTTGGGGCATCGACTACGCCGCTGGTGGCTACGACTTCGGTAAATGCGCCATCGTCGTAGCGCTCGGCTAGCCATTTTTTAACGAAGCTCGGCGCGATCGGCTCGTTGTGCGAGGAGCACTTGACGATCGCCTCGTAGATATCGGCGTGCGGCTTGTAGAAAAAATCGCCGACCGAGATTATCTCGCTTAGCTCGCCGTATGCGTCCTCGTTTTGCAAAAGCGAGCTTAAGATCGCGCGCTCCATATCCAGATCGTATAAATTTGCAGGCACATTCTGCTTCGTTGCCATCGCTTCCCCTCGTTTCGCATTTAAATTCTATAAAATTTCAGGCTCGCTTCTGCAAATCTCTGCGGCGCGATAATTTTAAATTTTATAGAATTGAAATCTCGCCTCTTAGCAAAATTCTATCGGGCGGAATTTTATAATTTGGACCGCTTTAAATTTTTATCTAAAATTTCATCCTCGGAATTTTCGCCTTTAAAATCCCGTCAGTTTTAAATTTCGCCCTTTGAAATTTTGACTCTTAAAATTTCGCTCGCCTTAAATTTAGGTGCAGACGAAATCCAGCCGTATGAAATTTCGCGGCGTATCAAAAGTTCATCC
>NZ_CALIMQ010000238.1 GCF_938045535.1 uncultured Campylobacter sp.
CCTACGACGCTTTATAAGGGGCGAGCTACGCTCGAGCTAATTTTACACTGTGGCTGCGTCGCATATTTGGAATTTTAAATTCTACGTAAAATTTAAAATCACAAACGTAAAGTGTTTAGGCGCAGCAAATATAAAATAGAAGTAAATTTTGCAATTTCAGGCAAATTCACGAGCGAAAATAAATTTTACAAACTCCCGCTAAATTTTACAAAATCTCCCTGAAATCATACCCTGCGTTTTTGAGCGCCCAGGCGATGTCCTCTTGATGAGCCTTGCCTTTAGTCTCAAGCGTGATCGTGATCTGCGCGTCGCCGTACTCGATATTGGTAGAGAAACGGTCGTAGTCGATCTTGACGATGTTTGCGTTGGCGCGGCGCAAAATTTCGGTAAGTCCCGTAAGCGCGCCCGGCTTATCGACGAGCGTGACGTTGATCGTCATCTTGCGGTGCGATTTTATGAGGCCTTTTTCGATGATGATGTTTAGCATCTGCACGTCGATATTGCCACCGCTTAGGATGATGCCGATCTTTGCGCCCGCGGGAAATACAAATTTCGCGTTCATCAGCGCCGCTACGCCCGCCGCGCCCGCGCCCTCGACGATGATTTTTTGCTGCTCGAGCAGATAGAGTATCGCGCTTGCGATCTCCTCGTCGTCAACCTGCACGAACTCATCGACGCACTCGATGATCGTAGAGAGCGTGATTTCGCTCGTATCCCGCACCGCGATGCCGTCGGCGATGGTGCGGACCGATTTGGAATTTAGCGGCTTTTTCGCGACGAAGCTATCGTGCATCGCAGGCGCGCCCTTAGCAGCTACGGCGATGATTTTGATGTCGGGATTGATCTGTTTGGCACAGCTGCAAACCCCCGTCGCAAGCCCGCCGCCGCCAACCGGAACGACGATGTATTCAAGATCTGCGACCTCTTCGATCATCTCAAGCGCGATCGTGCCTTGGCCCGCCTGGACGAACTCGTCGTTGAAAGGATGCACGAATGTCAGATTGTGCTCCTTCGCATATTCCAGTGCAAACGCATACGCCTCGTCGAAATTATCGCCCTTTAGGATGATCTCTGCGCCCAGAGCCTTCGTGCCGCTTACCTTAAGCAGTGGTGTGGCTTCAGGCATTACGATCACGGCATGCACGCCGAATTTTTGCGCGCTCATCGCTACGCCTTGGGCGTGGTTGCCCGCGCTTGCGGCTATTACTCCATGTGCCCGCTCCTCATCCGTTAGGTGCGCGATTTTATTATAAGCGCCGCGGATCTTATACGCGCCGGTGCGCTGCAAATTCTCGCTTTTGAGATACACTTCCGCGCCGTAAAGCTTGCTGAGCTTCGGCGCCAGAGCAAAGGGCGTTTTATAGACGAAATCGTTTATCGTGCGCTTTGCTTGGATGATTTTATTTAGATCAACCATCTACTTCCTTTCGTAATTTTAAATTTTGTTATTATACATATTTTAGGCGGAATTTTATCCCACGCGCAGCCTAAATCCGCAGCTTCGGTTTTAGATCCGCTTAACTCCTGCGCCGCAGCAGCACGCCGCATTCGATATGCGCCGTATGCGCGAACTGATCGAAGATCGCAAACTTGCGCACCTCATGCGTAACGCAAAGCGAGCGTAAATTTTCAAAAAGCGTCTGCGGGTTACAAGAGATGTAGATCAAATTTTGAAAATTTTTTACTAACAGTTGGAATTTATTATAAAAAAATGACTGATAAAAAAAGTCAGATTGTAATAAGTTCAGATAAAAAGCCAGCTTTTAACAATTTTATAAAATCATATTTTGATATAAATGAAGAAT
>NZ_CALIMQ010000239.1 GCF_938045535.1 uncultured Campylobacter sp.
GTCATTCACACTTTCTATGCCATCTTTGCCTTTGAGCCTTAGATCGTCTATATATTTTTTGATCTCATTGCTGTTTAGCTGATCTAGAATTTTATCTTTAGCAGACTCCGCACGCTCTGCACCTATGTTTTTGATGGACTTCATAATCTCTTTAAAATCCGCTTTTAAAGAGTCGATATCCTTTTTCAAAGAATCTAAATTTATCTCTTGAGTAGCCATTTTCGCTCCTTTTGAAGTTTGTTTTAAAGCTAAAGCTTGTGGTAGATTTTAGTACTTATTGATTAACGCTCGCTAAATAGACCGCCCTTTTGCGCTTAATTTATACCTTTAATATTTTTTGATATAATTGCCAGCCTTAATATTTTATATTGAAAAGAGAGAACAATGCAAATTATTAGAAGCGTAGAGGAGCTAAAAAGCTTCAGAGCGACGACAAGCGGCAGCGTGGGCTTCGTGCCTACGATGGGAGCTTTGCATGCGGGGCATGCGAGCCTCATAAAAAGAGCGCGGAACGAAAACGACATCGTAATCGTCTCGGCATTCCTCAATCCGGCGCAGTTTTTGCCCGGCGAGGATCTAAACAGCTACCCAAAAAATGAAGCGGGCGATATTAAAATTTGCGAAAGCCTCGATGTGAACGCGCTTTTTATCCCAAGCACGGATGAAATTTACAGCACGGAGGAGCCAGCAATCATAGCACCTAAGCCAATAAGTGAAATTTTAGAAGGCAAAACGCGCCCCGGGCACTTCGACGGCGTACTTAAAGTGCTAAATAAGCTTTTTAATCTAACTCGTCCTAGCAACGTTTATATGGGCAAAAAGGACACCCAGCAGCTTTTCATCGTGCAGAAGATGGTAAAGAGCTTTTTTATGCCTATAAATATCATCCCTTGTGAGATTGTGCGCGAAAGTGATGGGCTCGCGCTTAGCTCGCGCAACGCCTATTTGGATGAGGAGGGAAAGCTTATGGCGCTTAAGCTTTCGCGCTCCTTGCTAAATGCCAGCTCGCTTATTAAAAAAGGCGAGATCAGCCTAAATATCATCCGCGAAAAGATGCTTAGCGTGCTTGAGCCACTGGCGGTCGATTATATAGCGTTCGTGGATTATAAATTTAATGAAATTTCGCAGATCAAGCAAGGCGATACGATAATCCTGCTTGCCGCAAAGGTCGGTACAACCCGCCTGATCGATAATATCTGGCTGTAAAATGGCAAAACTCCATCTCGTTTCTCTAGGCTGCAATAAGAATTTAGTCGACTCCGAGATCATGCTCGGGCGTCTGCAAAACTACGAGCTCACGGATGAGCCTGCTAGCGCGGACGTGATGATCGTAAATACCTGCGGCTTCATCGCAAGCGCCAAACAGGAGAGTATCCGCACGATTTTGAAGCTTAGCGAGCAGAAAAAAAGCGGCGCGCTGCTGGTCGTCACGGGCTGTCTGATGCAGCGCTACAAGGATGAGCTCATGCGCGAACTGCCCGAGGTTGATATTTTTAGCGGCGTTGGCGACTACGACAAGATCGACGAAATGATCTTAAAAAAGCAGAATTTATTCAGCCCGCAAACCTATCTGCAAAGCCCCGCGCTTACCTCTTCGCGCGTGATAACGGGCTCAAACTACCACGCTTACGTTAAAATTTCGGAGGGCTGTAATCAAAAATGCTCTTTCTGCGCCATTCCGAGCTTCAAAGGTCGCCTAAAAAGCCGCAGCGTCGACGACATCGAAGCAGAGGTGCGCGGCTTGGTAGCGCGCGGATTTTACGATTTTAGCTTTATCGCGCAGGATTCTAGCAGCTACGGTCGCGATCTAAGACGCAGTAACAAGGGCGGATCAAATTTTAAAGGCTCCGAAGGCGAGTTAAATTTTGCGGGCTTTCGCGACGGACAGAATTCCGATGGCTCCTACGATGTACAAAATTCCGACGGCTTGTGTGATAGCGCAGGAGACGAAATTTCTGCTTACGACGAAACCGCTTGCGGTAAAAATGTCCGCAAAAAGGACTTGGACGGCAAAAATAACGATGCTTTGGGCACCGATCTAGTCGCGTTGATAAAACGCATCGAAAAAATAAAGGGTGTCAAGGTCGCGCGCGTGCTGTATCTCTACCCCACCAGCACCGACGAGCGGCTCATCCGCGCAATCACTGACTCACCCGTTTTCGCAAACTACTTCGACATGCCGATTCAACACATAAACGACAAAATGCTAAGCCTTATGAAACGCGGCGCAGGCGCGGCGCGGATCAAAGAGCTTTTAAGCCTAATGCGTGCAGCGCCAAACTCGTTCCTCCGCACGGGCGTCATCGTCGGGCACCCGGGCGAGGGCGAAGCCGAATTTGACGAGCTTTGCAACTTTTTGCAGGAGTTTAAATTTGATAGAATTTCAGCTTTTGCTTACAGCAAGGAGGAGGATACGGCGAGCTTTGCGATGTCGCAAATCCCTGCGCGGACAATTAGCCGCCGCCTAAATAAAATCGAAAAAATCACGCGCGAGGCGATAGATAGCAGCATGCGCGCGCTCGTAGGCAAAAAGATACCCCTAATAATCGAAGGTGCCAGCAGCGAGGGCGAGTTTTTTTACGGCGCCAAGCCTCTTGCATGGGACAAGGACATCGACGGCGAAATTTTAATCAACGAAAGCTGCGTGCAAAACCTAAAAGCAGGCGGTCTATACGAGTGCGAGATCACGGAATTTGCGGGCGATAGACTACTTGCGCGAGTGCTAAAAAGCTCGTAAGAGAGATGAAAAATCCGCCTGAAATTCCGAGCAAAATTCTAGCCTTGCTGCGAGCCGGCAAAAATCTGCTTGCATTTTCGCACGGCGTCGATAGCACGGCGCTTTTTTACCTCTTAGACGAGGCGGGCGTAAAATTTGACCTTGTGATCGTGGATTATAACGTTCGCGCGCAGAGCAAGGACGAAGTCGATTCGGCGCAGCAGCTCGCAGCCAAATTTAACAAACAAATCTACGTAAAAAGCGTGCAGCTGGGCGAGTCAAATTTTGAGCACGAGGCGCGCGCGGCCAGATACGAGTTTTTCGCCGAGATTTGCCGCGAGCGGGGCTATGAAAATTTGATCTTGGCGCATCAGTTTGACGATAAATTCGAGTGGTTTTTGATGCAGCTTGGGCGCGGCGCGGGGCTTAGCGAGCTGCTAGGCATGCAGGAGCTAGAAACTCGCGAGGACTACGTGATCGCTCGTCCGCTTTTGGGCGTGCGAAAGTGCGAGCTGGAGCGGTTTTTGCGTGAGCGAAACCTAAGATACTTCACCGACGAGACGAATTTAACGCCCCGGTTTAAACGCGGTCGCGTTCGTGCTAATTTTAGCGAGCCGTTTTTAAACGAATACTTTAGCGGCGTGAAAAAGAGCTTTGAGTTTTTGGCGACCGACGCACAAAATTTAAGCCCCGAAATTTCTAATCCCGCGACAAAAATTTATCTCATAAAACGCGGTGTAAACGAGATTCGCGGCGTGGATCAGGCCTGCAAGCGGCTAGGGCTCGTGCTAAGCTCCGCACAGCGAAACGAATGCGCGCGCTGCCTAGAAAACGGCGCCGACTGCGTGCTAGGCGGAAAGGTAGCCGTGGGCGCGAGCAAAAATTTTATTCTCGTAACGCCATATATCAAAGCCGCGATGGACAAGGAATTTAAAGAAGCGTGCAGGCGGCTTGCTATCCCACCGATAAACCGCGGATTTTTATTTGCCGAGGGCGCGGATCTTGCGCTATTTGAGGAGCTTTTATGAGCGTTTATTTTACCTCCGATCTGCACTTCGGCCACGAGCTGGTGCTTAAAAAATATCCCAATTTTAGAAAAGGTGCAAACGTAGCCGAGATGGATGAAAATCTCATCGCCGCTTGGAATGCGCTCGTTACGCCCGAGGATCTCGTCTATAATCTCGGCGACGTGTCCTTTCACAAGGATTTTGCGCACACTTGTGAGTTACTTCGCAGACTAAACGGGCGACATTTTTTGGTGCTCGGCAACCACGATGGGCGCATCGCTGCTATGAAAAACGAACTACTAAGCGGACGCAAGGCGGACGGCAATTTTATGTTTGAGCAGATCGTGGGCTACGCCTTTGTGCGCCTATCGCATAAAAGAGCGGCTCTATCTCACTACCCGATGATCGAGTGGGCAAACTGCCATTATGGCGCACTGATGCTCTACGGTCACCTGCACGCAGATATCGCTGAGGTTTCAGGCAGGGCGCTAAACGTAGGTTTTGATCTGCACGGCAAAATTTTAAGCGAGGACGAGGTGTGGTCGTATCTCAAAGATATCCCGCCCAAGGCCCATCACGCAAGCGAGCTAGAGGGCATTAGCGAGAACGACGACGTGGAGCAAAGGCGGGCTTTGATAGAAAATTTTTTACGCAAAATTAATCTGGATTCGTAAAAAATAGAATTTGCGGCAAATGAGTTTAAATTTAAAAGCGAGCCGTTTAAATACTGATTATTTTACCCAGCCAAAATCCATTATGTAACGCGAGATAAAATTTAATAAAATGCGGCGCAAACAGGCAATCAAATCGTATCAAGCAAGCGCAATATTGCAAAGCCAAAGATAAAATTTTAAAATTCCGCCTCGGTATGGAGCGAGATATTTGATCTACCGAGCTTCCAGCATCGCGATTTTGTTGATATAATCGGCAAAATTTAGATTTTTTAGGTTCGTTTTTATGTAGATGCGCGTGAAAATCACATAGCCGATCTCGTTGCTGAGCGTGCCGTCGGAGTAGATGAAAACATTGGTGAGAAACTCGCTATTTTCGGTTTTGTAGAAGGTTTCGATCTGAAAATTTAAAAGCTCGTAAAAAAGCTCGTCCGCGTCGTTCATTGCGGCCTGCATCTCCTCGTCGATGCGCACCATATCGGCATAGAGCACGCGCTCTTGGTTGGCGACGACGAAACACGCTCGGTTATTAAATTTCAGCGCGAACATAGCCATATTTTCAAAATCGTTTTGATTTTTCAGTAGGAAGTATAAAATTTTAAATAAACTAGTGTGCGAGCTAAATTCTATTCCAAAAGTCTCATCCACCGCCTGTGCACTTGCGCGAGGAAATTCCACGATGAAGCTATCATCGACTTTTTGATAAATGCTATTTTCTTTAATCATATAATCCTCGTTAAAATGCACTCTTTGATTTTCGTCGTCAATCAGCACGCAGGAGATTAAATTTTTATCACTCAGATCCGCAAAGCCCGCCAGTGAGGTAGCCAGATCATTTTCTTGCGCGATAGGAAAGCGATCGGATTTCTCATCCAAAATTCTTTTGCCAAAGCCCAATTTTCTATAAAAAAACTCGCATGCGTCGGCACTTTTAGCGACGCCGAGGAATGATTTTGCTTTAAATAGTGCCATTTTTTCTCCTAAAATTGCAATTATACCGAAACACTATTATTTCAAACTAAAATTTAACGTCCTGCTCGGCGCTTGCAAAAAGCAGTTGCCTGATCGCCTCTTTACCCGCATCGAGGCTAAGCCCAGTTAAATTTAACGGCGCGCTGAGGCTGTAATTTATGCGCGAAAAAGGCTTTGGCAAGACCATCTCGTCCCAGCTGCGAAATTTCCAAAAACTGCTCGCTTCGTAATTTAGCGCGTAGATATCTAAGCTTAGCCGCTGCGCAAGGATCACAGCACCGTCGGCGACGCTGTGAAGCGGGCCGCGCGGACCGTCGGGAGTGATGATGACGTCGGTGCCGCTTTTTATCTCTTTGATCGCGCCCATCAGGGCTCGTGCGCCACCCTTGAAGCTACTGCCGCGGATCGCGCCGATGCCGAAACGCGAGATCACGCGCGTAATGATTTCGCCGTCTTTGTGATCGCTGATGATGACCTTAGCTCGCTTAGCATTGCCGAAATCCCGCAGCCACCAGCGCCTATAAGCAAAGCTCATCATCGCTAGTCTTCCATGCCAAAACACGACGACGCAGGGCTTTTCGGGCAGCTTCGTGGGGGTAAATTTAACCCTGCACGTTAAAAAAATACACCAAATCAGGATAAAAATGAGATATTCGGCGACGCGGAAAAATAGCCGCTTTTTAAGCGATAACTTTTCCATAAAGCGCCATTCTGGCGGTCTTTTCGACACGTACTCTGCGCGTTTTGCCTAACAGCTCCTCGCCGCCTTGCACGCAGATTAGAAAATTTGAAAAGCTTCTACCGCACGCAGTGCCGCCCTCTCGCAGCTCCTCGAAATACACGTCGAAAATTTTATCTTTTTGCGCTCCTGCGATCTCGTCTAAAATTTTAGCGTGAGCGCTTTGCAGCCTGCTTAGCCTTTCGCTTGAAATTTCATCATCCAGCGGCTTTAAATTTGCTGCCGGTGTGAGCGGTCGCGGGCTAAATTTAAAGGAAAAAACCTGCTCGAATCTCACCGCTTCTAACACCTCCATCGTCTCAGCAAAATCCTCCTCGCTCTCGCTCGGATAGCCCACGATGATGTCGGTGCTGATCGCCACGCCCGGGCAGCTTTGGCGCAGTTTAAGCGCGCGGTCCAAATACCACTGCTTGGTATATCCGCGCTTCATATCGCGCAAAACCTTGCTAGAGCCGCTTTGTAGCGGCATATGCATCGATTTGCAAATTTTAGGATTATTGCAAAAAACGTCCAAAAATTTATCGTCCATATGCAGCGGATGCGGGCTGGTAAAGCGGATGCGCTCGATGCCCTCTATCTCGCTAAGCCGCATGAGCAGGTCGCTGAAGTCGATTTTTTCGTGCGCATTAGAAAAGCGCTTGCCGTAATTATTGACGTTTTGACCGAGCAAAAATATCTCTTTGGCGCCGCGAGCTGCGGATCTTTCGGCTTCACGCAAGATAATTTGAGCGGGGATCGAAATTTCATCGCCTCTAGTTTGCGGCACGATGCAATAGGAGCACTTTTTGTCGCAGCCGATCATTATATTTATGAAGGATTTATATGGCGAGCTTGCAAAATCGCCGAATGCAAAATCGCTCTCGTCGTAGTTTATGTCGGTGCTGATAAATTTTGGCGTACGTACGGCTTGCGAAATTTTGGATACGTTTCTGGCGCCGAGTACGAAATCCACAAATGGCGCGCGCTTAAAAATTTCTCCGCCCAGATGACTTGCGGTGCAACCGCAAACGCCGATTTTAGAGCCTCTTTTCCGCGCTTTATCGAATGCTCCGATCTCGCTAAAAAGCTTATGCACGGGCTTTTCGCGCACGGAGCATGTATTTATTAAGATTAGATCCGCAATATTTACGTCGTCGGTAATCTCGTAATCTTGCTCTTTTAGCTGCGCGATAATATGCTCGCTATCGCGCACGTTCATCGCGCAACCTAGGGTCTGGATGAAGAGGAGTTTGCTCAAAGGATATGCACCTCGTACATATACTCGTTTTCGTTCAGCCCGTATCGCACTATGCGCTGATACACGCTAAAACCCTTAGTATCGAAAAAATCCACCAAAGCGGCTAAATCTTTTTGAGAATTTTCTCTATCCAGATAAAATATTTTCTGTCCGCTCTTTTCTACTTGGGCTTGCAAATCCTCGATCTTAACGCTTTTTGGCTTAGAGGCGAGCTCCGTTCTGGCAAGTTTTAGCTGCATGATCTATCCTTTCATTTATCTTTTTAAACCCGCGAGTTTAGCGAAATTTAGATAATAATTCGTTTAAATAAAAATAAAGTCAAAATTCCATATAATACCGCACTTCAAAATTTAAAATCCAAATTTAGTAGCACAAAATCAAATCTTAAGGAAAATTTATGGAAAAAATCACCGACATCATCGAGTCGATTGCAAATGAAAAGGGGCTTGAGCCCGCAGACGTCAAAGAGCGCGTCAAAACGGCGTTCATCCAGACCGCAAAAAGACTTTTCGGCGAGGAGTATCTCTACGACAGCGAAGTCGATCCGCAGACCAAACGCGTTAAGCTTTACCAAAAGGTCCACGTCGTCGCGGATGATGACGAGCGGCTCGGCGATCACAACTTCATCGCGCTTAGCGAGGCCAAAAAAATAGGCGAAAACGCAGAGATCGGCGATGAGCTAAGCTACGAAATAAATATCGAAAACCTCGGCCGCACGGCTTCCGGCGTGCTGGCTAGAGAGCTAAATTTCCATATCCAAAGGCTGCTCGAAGAGAAAATTTTTGAAAACTATAAAAGCAAGGTGGGCACTCTCACCCACGGCACGGTCACTAAGATCGATCACGACGGCACGACCTACGTAGAGATCGAGGATACGAAGGCTTTCATGCCGCAAAAAAACCGCATCAAGGGTGAAAATTTCAAAGTGGGCGACGTGCTGCAAGCCGTCATCAAAAACGTAGCCATCGACAAATCCCACGGTATCAGACTGGAGCTTTCGCGCACCAGCCCGAAATTCCTAGAAGCCCTGCTCGCCGCCGAAGTCCCTGAGATCAAAGACGGCAGCGTCATCATCCAAGCCTGCGCTAGGATTCCGGGTAGGCGCGCTAAGATCGCACTTAGCGCCGTCTCGCCAAACGTCGATCCGGTAGGCGCTACCGTCGGCAAAGGAGGCGCTCGCATCGACGCGGTGAGCAGATTTTTAAGCAAAAATTTGCAAGACGGAAGCGGCGGCGAGAGCATCGACGCGTTTGAATACTCCGCAAGCCCCGAAATTTTGATCACTCGCGCGATGGCGCCCGCGATCGTAAACTCGGTCAAAATAACTCAGGACGGCAAGGCGATCGTCTACGTAAATCCTGATCAAAAAAGCAAAGCGATCGGCAAAAATGGTCTAAATATCCGCCTCGCCTCGATGCTGTGCGGCTGCGAGATCGAGCTTATCGAAACCGGCTTGGCGAGCGAGAAAAAGGTCTCCAAGGAAGAAGGTCTTAAAAATCTCGAAGCGCTTTTCGGCGAGCTATAAAGACTCGGCGCGCTTCGCTTTTTGAAATTTTGTAAATTACACTTTTTATAAAATTCTATACTTTTAGAATTTTACGAATTGTAAATTTCGTGTTTTGAAAATTCTGCAGCAAGGCGGAATTTTGTTTTGCACGTAGAATGTGTAGAATCTGAAGCGAGCGGTAATTTTGCGAATTCGGTGGCTAGCGAAATTTGTAAATTTAATACCCTGCGAAATTCTAATATAAAATTTTACGCCGTTCGGAATTTTAAAATTTAGCGTCAAAACAAATTTTGACCGAAATTTTACGGCGCAGAATTCTAAGCTTAAATTCTATTCATGCGCGGATTTGAATTGATGCGATATTTAAATTTACACAGCGCGCAAAATTCCGCCCCAAGATAAGCTGCGCCTACCGCTCATATAAAATTTCGACGCCGCCGTAGTGCCAAAATGCCTTCGGCGCGAGGTATTCGCCGCCCAGGACGGCTAAGCTTAGCTTGAAATACTGCGGCGAAAATTCCGTTATTTTTGAAATTTCCTGCTCAAGTAACGTCGTGCAGTAGAGGTTCGCTTCGCCGCGAGGCCTTAGCGCAAAGCCCTCGCCGACGCGCCTAAGTAGAGAGGCAGCGAGGCGCGCCTTTTGCTCCTCGCTTAAAAATTTCATCCGCACCGCGCCGAAGTCTCGCGCATGCGCCAAAAACTCCCGCATCGAAACGGTCGCGACGCCGTCTCGCTCGCCCTCGCCCGTTACGGCGTGCACTATCAAAAGCGGGCGCTCGCGCACGATTATGCCTACGTGCGAGTATTTAAAATTCGTTGTGATTGCGATTATGCGGCTGTCGGTGACGTCGCCCATGCGAAAGACGAGATCGCCCGTGCGTAGATTTGATAAATTTCATCCGGCACCCACAGCGGCTCTTTTGCCGTAGGCGCGCGCGTGAGCGTCCAAAGCTCGCCGAACTCGCCTAGAGCGAAGATCAGGCAGACGAGAAGCTTTTTGGCTAAAGCGCAACCTTCCATTTGCCGTCTTTTTTGACGAGTTTAACGCTCTCGGTGCGCTTTGTGCCGTTTTTAAAAGACACGACGACTTTCACTAGCGCCGATTTCTCGTCGCTATTTTGCAGCTCGCCCGAGACGCTCTTTAGCCCGTCACGCTTGGAGGCCTCCTCCTTGCCGGCACCTGCCATTTGCATCAGTTTGCCGTTTATCATCTCCGTCGCCCCCTCGCGCGATCTTTCTTTATCAGGTATATAAACGACATCTACCAAAGTCTTGGAATCTCCCTCATATAGGGCTCTTACAAAGTCTTCGGCTACGCCTTTCGGGTCGCTGCCGCAGCCCGCTAAAACGAATATAGCAATGAGTGCGAGTAGGAATTTTTTCATAAGCTCTCCTCGTAGAAATTTTGAAATTTTATATACGAGCGGTGAATATTTTTTAAATTTTAACCTTTCTGCTCGGGGGAATTTATATCGCGTTTGGATTTGCGAAAGGGGTATTCGGTCGTGCTTTTGCTGAATTAAAATAGAATTTTGCATTCGAAGGGAAGCTCGTCTTGCCTTGGTAAAATTTTATCTTGCCAAAGCAAAATTTTATAACAGTTTCTGCGAACCGTGTCTTGCGACACACCACTCAAACGGTGCCCAAACTCATTCGGTAGCGCGCGAGGCGAGCTTTGCTTGTCGAAACTGAAATTTAGCCGTATTTTGCGGCTAAAATTTTAAAATTTCAATGCCGCCTTCGTAGGATTGCTCGCTTGCGATTTAGCTTTTTGCTGCGACGCTCGCGAAATTATAAGGAAATTTTACCTAAATAGGGCTATAATCCAATAATTCATTTCATAAAGGAATATCATGGAGACATGGGCGGTTTGGGCACTTGCATCAGCACTCTTTGCGGCGCTGACCGCGATATTTGCAAAAATTGGGCTTGAAGGGATCAACTCTCATTTCGCAACTTTTATCCGCACGATCATCATCGCCTTTTGCCTCGCTGCATTCCTACGCTACGCTAAAGCCTGGCAGCCGTTATCTAGTCTGAGCCCTCGCAACTGGATATTTTTGATACTAAGTGGGCTGGCGACGGGTGCATCATGGCTAGCATATTTCAAAGCTCTGCAAATCGGCAAAGCCTATCAAGTAGCACCGATCGATAAACTAAGCGTGGTACTCGTTGTAATCATCGCTGTGATCTTTTTGGGCGAGCGCCCGAGTCTTCGCGAATGGCTCGCGCTAGCACTCATCGGCGCAGGCGTGATAATACTAGCATTTAAATAGGGTAAAATTTGCTTTAAACCTATCTCTTGTGGTCTTTTTAGCCGCTACTCTCGCGTTACGCCATACGCTTTGTCGTAAGATAAACCCACTGCCGCTTCTGCAAAATTGCCGCCCTAAACCGCTATGATTTCTTATGGCTTGACATTCAGCCTACACGATTTCTAGGCATTAGCTGAAACGCGCCGGTAATAGATTTGCCAATACCTTGCTGTAGTTAGGTGGTCTTTAGGGTAATTTTAGTTCTGCTTAAAAGTAGTGAGATTGAAATTTATGAGAAATCAGGAATTTACACCTTAAAATTCCAAAAAATATCGGCTCACCGTACCATAAAATAAAATCGCATCCACAAGTTTAAATCGAACTGTAAACTTCTAAATCTACAGTATAGTCGAGTAAGCTAATTACGCAAGATTCGAATTAAAATCTTGCACACTTTCTTAGCTCCGCCTAAATCTATGCATTTGCTACCTAACCCTTGCAATCGCCGCAAGCGCTAGACTTGTAGAATAATAAGCTAAGGTCGGGAGAAATTACTCTCCCTTACCCTTCTTGCCCCTCTTACCTTTAGCCTTAGATGATCCCTCTTCTTTAGCTTCGTCTTTCAACTTAGCCGTAGAGCCTTTTACTTTACCGTCATCGTTCATAGCCTTATCCATGCTATCATCCATTTTCTCTTGCATCTTTTTTGATTTAGCGTTTGCTTTAGCTTTAGCAGATTTGACGGTATCTTTAGCTTTTTTATTTGCTTTAGCTTTTGCGGATTTTAGATCACTTATATCAGTAGTGCCGCTTACGGCAAGATCATCTTTAATAAGCTCAAATCTCTTATCGCCTATGCCTTTAATGTTTTTGATATCCTCGATATCTTTAAATTTATTATCCTTGCGATAATCTATGATAGCCTGAGCTTTTGCCTCTCCGATACCCGGAAGCGCCATAAGCTCCTCTTTACTTGCGGTGTTTAAATTTACTGCTGCTAGCATAAATGCAGGAAGCGATAGAAATAGTGCGGATTTAAATAGGTTTTTCATTAAAAGTCCTTTTAGGTTAAGATATCTGTATTGCCAAATAAAACGTCTCTATTAGCATTGAGCGCTTTTATATACCTATCCCGCGCCAGCGCTAGAAAAGGAATGCGCCCATACGCCATTACGCTACCTTGCAATACGGTAAGGATTATATTTGTAGCGGGCTTAAAGGGAGATAAAATTTAAGTGGATATATTGAAATTTTATCTGCTTTGATCGTTTTATTAAATAAATACGTTAAATTTTAGCTTGATCTTAAAAAGCAGATAGGCACGATAAAGCTAGATAGATTAAATTTAATACCGCAAGCATTGAAACTGGATCTGGATTTAAATCATATAAAAGGCTAAGCGGCGGTACTTATGAAATTTAGTCCTACCTTGCTGCGCACGGAGGCTTTTTACGTGCGAGACTATATACAACAATACGGCGACGGGATGCTGGTGTTATAAAAGGCACGGATGCTTTACATGCAAGACCGGGCGGACGGTATTAATAAAATTTAGCTGCATTCATAAGCTTCTTTTGTGTGGCATGCTTTTTACGGGCTTGATTTTTAATAGGGTTTTATCTGCTTATAGAACGTTTCATTATATTAAGCAACAGCACTTGCCAAGCTTTTTTGGCATATAGTTTAAATCATTCGAAAGCCTTATAAGTGCCGGCGGCTTTATAATTTAGATATAAAAACGTGGCAATGTATTAAAAAAACGAACGAATGTATAAATCATAAATGAGGCTCGTAGAGGTTAGAAATAAAGATCGCGCCATAGAAGTTAAAAAGCAAACGCAACAGGATAGCATGGAAAAACGATACGAACAAGCAAGTATTATAGAAAAATTTTAATCCATATCATTTTTCACTCAATATAAGTCAAATTTAATGCAGAGTTTTGAGATTTTGTATTGATGGAGGGCTAGATTTAAAATTTGTATTTACAGAAGGTTCTAAAATCCTAAAGATATTATAGAATTTTAAATTTATCAAGCAATATTTATTGGCTAAAAAAGCGATAAGCTAAAGACACCGGAATAGAATTTAAATTGAAAATTGTATGGAAAGTTATGTAATTTTAACAAAGCCTGCAGCGACCTACTTTCCCCGTCCGAGTAACGGATAGTATCATCGGCCAGGACGAGCTTAGCTTCTTGGTTCGAGATGGAGCAAGGCGTTTCCTCGTCTGTATAGCCACAGGCAGTGTTAAATAAGGGATTGCTTTTATTGTTTGAAGTAAGATCGCGAATACGTTACGAGCTTTAGCCCCGTAGCATATGAGCTTTACTCGTTCCTGCCTGTTCGCCTTATATCAAAAATACTTCGTAATCTAATTTGGATTAATCGTAGATTACGGATATCTTTTATAATCTCTTATTTAACACTGCGTTCATCGTTAAAGTCAGATCTTGTTTTATAAAAACAAAGGTTGATAAGGTATAGTAAAAATTTACTATTTCGAATTGAGAACTAATTTTTTGCTAGGCGAGGCAAACGAGCAAAGACGAGGGAGCATACGTATGGTATGTGACCGAAGTCTGCAGCGAAGTTTAACGAAGCATAGTGAAAAATTAGGAATTAATTTTATCCTTAACAAGGAAGTAATGCTTAAAAGATAAGCAAACGAGCTATTAGTACCGGTCAGCTAAAGGACTTTCATCCATTACACATCCGGCCTATCAAACTAGTAGTCTACTAGAGCTCTTAAAAGAAGATTCATCTTGGAGTCGGCTTCGAGCTTAGATGCTTTCAGCTCTTATCGCATCCCGACTTAGCTACCCGGCGGTGCTCTTGGCAGAACAACCGGTACACCAGTGGTCGGTTCAACCCGGTCCTCTCGTACTAGGGTCAACTCTCCTCAATCTTCTTACGCCCACGGCAGATAGGGACCGAACTGTCTCACGACGTTCTGAACCCAGCTCGCGTACCGCTTTAA
>NZ_CALIMQ010000240.1 GCF_938045535.1 uncultured Campylobacter sp.
GTTTCGAAAGCCTGCCCGACCATACCGACAAGATTTTCGTGGTCGATGAAAACGACATCCTGCAAGGCGTGCTGCCCATCCGCAAACTGCTGGTATCCGACCCCGAAGATTTGGTTGCGGACGTGATGGCGACCGATCTGCGCGCCAGCTCGGCACTCGTTTTAGCCGCCCTTGCGGCGCGCGGCGAGAGCAAAATACATAGAATTTACCACCTAGATCGCGGCTACGAAAAGCTCGAGGAAAGGCTTAGCGCGCTCGGCGCAGACATACAGAGGCTGGAGGAATGAAGACTTCGGAATAAAAATCTTGCGCGAGCAAGCAAAGTGGAATTTTACGCAAAACGCGTTTTAAAATGCCACGCTACGTAAGAGCCACGTAAATTCTATCAGCAGCAATGCATTAATCGCTAAAGCTAAGTGTGGCGAAATTTTAAAGGCAAATCTTGGTAGAATTTCAAGGATGAGTCCCTTAAGAATTTAAGTGGCGAACTTTGGTAAAATTTAATGAACGAGCCGTGGTGGAATTTTTTAAGCAAATGTGGGTGGAATTCCTAGGGCAAAGCGGAATTCTACGAGCGATACGTTTTGAAATTTTAAGCAACGCTCGCAGTAAAATAAGGCAATTGAGCCCGTAAAATTTCGCGCATTTATTTGGGTAAAATTTTGCTTTGCAAGCTTTGGCAAAACATAGAATTTAAGACTATGTGAGGTTTTAACTGCGCGAATTTAAAATGTAAAAAATGATAAAAAGGACTTAAAATGATAGGAATAAATGAGGCTATAGATTTGGCTACGGCTAGAATCACATCAAGCAGGCAGAGCGAAAAGGTGCCTCTTCCCAGCGCTCTAGACCGCATCCTTTCTAGCGATATTTCAGCGCTTAAAAACCTACCCTGCTTCGATAATTCGGCGCTTGACGGCTATGCCTACGCGGCGGAATTCAAAGACGAAAAGCTAAAGATCGTAAAGCCTACGATTTTTGCGGGAGATGAGAAATTCTACGAAATCAAGGCTGCGCAAGCGCAAAAGATAATGACCGGCGCGCCAATGCCTGCAGGCGCGGACTCTGTCGCGAGGCTAGAGGATGTAGACGCGCAAGGTGGAACTCTAAAAATCCCTGCTTCCGTTCATGCCCACGACGGCTTTCGTAAAAAAGGCGAGGAGGTGCGCGCGGGCGAGCTTTTATTGCGCCGTGGCGAAATTTTAAACCCTGCTAAAATCATGCTTCTTGCTGCGCAAGGAATTTACGAAATGGATGTTTACGCGCGTCCTAAAATCGCCCTATTTTCCAGTGGAAACGAGCTAAAAGAGCCGTGGCAGAGCGCAAGCGAGCGCGAAATTTATAACGCCAACTCTAGTGGCATTGCTGCATTGCTGCAAAAATACGGCTTTGAAAATGAGTATTTAGGGATTTTAAAGGATGATTTTAGCGCAGTATGCGAGGCGCTAGACGCTGCTACGCGTAAATTTGATGTGCTAATTACCAGCGGCGGAGCAAGTGCTGGGGAGGCGGATTTTATGCAAAGTGCTATGAGTGAACTTGGATTTTTACAGGTTTTCGATCACATTGATATCAAGCCCGGTCGCCCCAGCAAGTGCTTCGCAAAAGGCGGCAAATTCGTCTTTGCAATGGCAGGCAATCCGATGGCTGCTTTCGTGCTTACACGCGCAGTCATACTGCCGATCCTATTTAAGCTTAGCGGCGCAAGCGAGGCTTTTAGCGCAGAAGCGGCGATCTATGCCAAGCTCGCAAGCGATCTGAAGCTAAAAAGCGGCAGAGTAAATTTAACCGTAGGCGCATATGAAGGCGGAGTTTTTACGCCTATGCCGTCGCCTTCTGGGCGCATCAGACCGCTGGCTGCGGCATCGCATTTTTTCTTGGCTGATCCCGAATGCGACAAAGTTCGTGCTGGAGAAATCGTAAAAATTTATGAAATTTAAGCGAGAAATTATTGACAAATGAAAATTTATAGGCTACAATCGCGCTTTATTTTTACCGCATGCGGGAATAGCTCAGTGGTAGAGCGCAACCTTGCCATGGTTGATGTCGCGAGTTCGACTCTCGTTTCCCGCTCCATTTCAACTTCAAATTTTAAAATTCTTTCCGTTCCGTTCGCTTTTAAATCGCAAAATTTCGATATGAAAGCCTTAAAATGAAAATTTTAGTTTGCGTAAGCGGCGCCAGTTTTTGCGAGATCGGACTTGATCTGCTTAAATTTCTCGCAAGCTCGCCGCATGAAATCCACGCCGTGTTTACGCAGGGCGCGCGCCGCGTCCTGCGCGCCGAAAGCGGCATAGACGCGGACGAGGTCTTAAAATCCGCGGAATTTAGAAGCATAAAATTTCATCTCGATACCGATCTGGGCGCGCCGCCCGCTTCGGGCTCGTTCGGCATTGACGCCACAATCTTTGCGCCCTGCTCTATTAGCTCTTTGGCTAAAATTTACGGCGGGCTTTGCGACAGTTTAAGCACTCGCGCCGCCGCAGTCGCGCTAAAAGAGCATAAACGGCTGGTTTTGGGCGTGCGCGAAATGCCGCTTTCTGCGATCAGCCTGCGTCAGATGAGCGAGCTAGCCGCACTCGGCGTCATCATCGCTCCGCCCGTGATCGCAGGCTACTGCGGCGTGCAAAATTTAAAAAATTTCATAATCGGCAAGTGGTGCGACGCGCTGGGCGTGCAAAACGAGCTATTTAAAAGGTGGCAATAATGCAAAACTCAAGAAAATGTATCTATCCAGGCACTTTCGATCCTATCACGAACGGCCATTTGGACGTCATCAAGCGCGCGCTGGGGCTTTTTGATGAAGTCATCGTCGCAGTCGCGCTAAACGAGAGCAAAAAGCCCTACTTCAGCCTAAAATCCAGACTGGAGATGGCGCGAGCCGCGACACGCGGACTTCGCGGCATAAGTGTGCAAAGCTTTGATAATCTGCTCGTGGATTTTGCTAAATCTTGCGGCGTGCGCTTCGTTATCCGCGGGCTTCGCGCGGTTAGCGACTTTGAGTACGAGCTGCAGATCGGCTACGCAAACGCCTCGTTATGGGAGGAATTTGAGAGCGTGTATTTGATGCCGACGCTCAAAAACGCCTTCATCTCAAGCTCGATCGTCCGCTCCGTTTTAAGCCACGGCGGCGATGTTTCGCACCTGGTGCCAAGCGAAATTTTAAAATTTTTGAAAAAATGAGCTTGCAAACGACTGAAATTTAGCCCGCAGGCGCAGCTAAATTTAAAATTTGAAACTGCACGGGAGATAAAAATGGATAAGCAAATGGATGAGATAGAAAGACTGCGAACGTTTTTAAAAAGCGTGAGAGATGAATACAAAGCCTTAAATAAAATAGCCGAAGCGCAGACCGTAAGCAGGCGCTGGGCGTCTGGTAGCTATATCAATTTAGAGCCGTTTTATTTCGAATATAACCGCTTCTTTAAGGGCAAAATTTTAAAAGCTAAACCAAAAAAGATCGTAAACGCCTACGAATACGGCTTTGACGCGCAAGACCGCGTCGTTTTTGAAAGACAACATGACGGCAAAAAACATTTCTTTGAAAGCCTTTATTTTTTGGGGCGGGACGAAGTTTTAAAATATCATTTCGGTTGCTATAACAAAAGATGCGTAGGATGCTTCAATATAAAAAGATTTATCTATGAAAATGGCGAGCTAAAGTCCATCTACTCGGCCTTTGACAACAACGCCTATGGGATAGAAAATTTTACTTACGAAGGCGGCAAGCTCGCACAAAGACGGGAGTATGTAGAGCACCCTCGCGCAGGCAGAAGGAATGACGTAACAAACTATGAATTTGACGCAATGGGCGAGCTAAGCTTAATAACCGAAAATGGCTATGTGCGCTATCAAAAGCCAGATAAGAATATGAGCTATAAAAAGCTCTATGAGCTCGCCGCGCAAAGGCTGCTGCCCGCGATTAAAGAGACGATCAAAAAGCACGCGCCCGCCCGTAAACTCTACTGCATAAATTTAGCTTGCGACAATAGGAGTTTACCGCCGATCATCGGATTCGGCTCGCAAGAGCAGCGCGCGCAGTGGCTTGCGCGAAAAGATGGCTGGCTTCTTTGGCTTGTTCCTGATTACGAGTTTCGAGCCGAGGTCGAAGCAGACTACGAAACGGCGAAAATTTTTGATCTTTTCAATCAAGAAACGCAGCTAAATGATAAATATGCGCAGGCTAAAAAGCTCATTTGGGAGTGCGTGAAGCAGCTCAAAGCAGGTCTTGGCGAATTTGCGCTCGATATGACGGAGGATTTTACGATCACGGCTACCGATTGCGATCTTAGCAATCTGAGGAAAGATTTCATAGCGATAAATCCCGAACCGATAGGTGCATAAGGGCAAAATTTAAAATTTCATCGTCGCGATTTTGTCATCGCGCGCAGCGTTTGCCCGCCCGCGGCGCCCAGCAGCACACCTTACTCCGAGTGACGCCGCCGCCCTGCTCCGCCATTTCCGTCTAACGCTATCCGCTTTGCAAAGCATATATCCTGCTCTGCATGATGATGCCTGCTTCGCCCGACGCGTCATCATATCCACACGGCGCGCCGTCTTTATCGACCGGCGCCCTGCTTCGCTCGGTATATGTCCGTAAGCGTAAAATTTGTTTACTGCCTATTCAGCGCATCCATTCGAATGCTAAATTTAACCACGAGCTGCGCCACAAAGAGCAAGAGCCGAGCAAGGCGCCCAATAAAATTTTACGCCGAAAGATCAAAATCGGCTCGCACAAGCTCGCGCAAAAGCCCGATTTGGAGGCGAAATTTAGCGCCCGGCCGTTTAAAAAAGCCGCTATTTAGCTATAAATTTGTAAAATAGCGCACAAATTTAAAGGCGAAAAATGTATGTAATATTCGAAGGTATCGACGGCGTGGGCAAAAGCACGCAGATAGCGCGACTGGCGTCGGCTTTCCCGCAAGCGATCGTGACCAAGGAGCCCGGCGGCACGAAGCTCGGCGAAGCGGTGCGAAGCCTCGTTTTGGGCGAGGATTTTAAGTGGCGGCGCGGCAGCGTAAATCTGCGCGAGGCCTGCGGCGAAATCTCAAAGCGCGCCGAGCTGCTTTTGTTCCTCGCAGACCGCGCCGAGCACTACGAGCGCGTGATAAAGGGCGGCGCGGACAGGCTCGTGCTAAGCGATCGCGGCTTCATCTCGGGGCTTGCCTATGCGCTGGCAAACGACAAAAACGCGGATCTTAGCGAGCTTATCGCGCTTAATAAATTTGCGCTCGGGGGCAAATTTGCAGATAAAATCGTGCTGTTTTCGGCGGACGAACAGCTCATCGGGCGGCGACTTAAAACGCGCGCTAACAGCGATATAATCGAGGCTCGCGGGCTAAAATACCTAATGCGCGTGCAAGATCTTATGGCGCAGGCATGCGCGGCGTGCGGCGTTGAGACCCTGCAAATCGACGCCGCACAGTCCGAAGAAGCGATCTGCGATCAGATAAAAAATTTCATACTTTCTTAAAATTTTAAGACGTGGAATTTTGCCGCGAGAAAGAACTTTTGAGCTCTGCCGTGAAATTTTAGCTGTGAAATTTCATCGTGAAATTTTAGCTTTAAATTTCGTTATGGAATTTTACAGGAGAGATTCTAGGTAAAATTTCATGGGTGGAATTTGTTTTATAATTTCGCAGCAAAATTTCGCCACAGAATTCTGTCTTAAAATTCCGCCGCAGACTGAAAAAGCGCAAAATTTCATAAGCGAAATCCCGCGCGGAATTTTAATCCGCGGATTCGCAGGCGGAATTCCGCTTAAGCTTTAGATTGAAAGGATAGCGATGAAGATATTAAAGTTCGTTTTGCGTAAGATTTTTAAATTTATATTTCTGTTTTGGGTGGTCATAAGCTCGCTTTTGGGTAGCTATATTATCGCGGATAAATTTTTCGGCCGCAACTACGAATATATGACGTTAGTTCGTTCTTTTGGCGGTGCCCGCGTAGAACTGCAAAATTTTATGATAGATACGGACTTGCGCGCTACGACTATCGACAAGAGATTCGAGCATCGGCAAGGGGATCCGCTACCTGATTTCTCGGAGGATAACTCCACGGGCGCTCCGTATGAGCTAAACATAAAATTTGACTATATAAACCGCGAAAATACGCCGAAGATCGTGCTGAAAAATACCAAGCTCGAGCAGGAGAAGAGCGGGCGCGTAGTATTTGAAAAGGATGAGCTAGAGGCGCCGATAGAGGTTGGCGAATACAGCGGCATCGCAAGCGCATCGGTAACAATCCCGAGTATCGACTCCATCCACGTAAGGCATAAGCTAAGCACTGTAATATGCGTGCCTGATGGCTCCTGCACTAGCTTCGTGCACTACTTCTCGCCGCGCAAAAGCGCACAGGTTACGGCGGTGCTTAGGGCTTTTTAGCCGCGAGAAATTCGGCGTGAAATTTTAAAACATAAAATTTACGGCGGCATGGGTTAATTTGGCGGAATAAACGAGTAGATTATCAATGTCCGCAACGTAGTGATATGGTTTATTTATGTGGTGGGATTTTGCCGCTCGCCGTATTTGTGCAAAACAAAATTTCAAAATTTCGGGGTGCATAAAATTTATAGCGCAGCGTGAAATTCTACCCGGCAAAAATTTATGCCCTATTCCGGCGTCGATAAATAAATCTGCTAACAAATCCCGCGAGGCGTCAATCT
>NZ_CALIMQ010000241.1 GCF_938045535.1 uncultured Campylobacter sp.
ATCTAAAGCATATTCAAAATAAGTTAATGCGCTAAGCAAACAAGAATTCCATATTTTGCCTACCTCACAAGCTCTTGTTAATGGTTTTAATGCAATTGAAGATCTATTTGTCTTAAGTAAAATTTCGCCGTATAAACCACACGCTAAGGAATTTTCAATCCCCTCTTTTTCAAAGCAGTGCTTATCCGTGATACTTAATAAATTCTGACAAGTACTATATTTGCCGTCGCCCATATTGCACTTTTTAATAAGTTGCGAGATCTCTTGTGAGAAAATTTTATCGCATCCTCCATAGGAGTGCGAAGCATCACAATCATTTAATGCCTTACCGCGCTCTTCGGCGGACATTTTATAAAACCCGTCGCTTAAAATTTTAATTCCCGCGGAATTTTGTCCTTGTGCCTCACTCGGCTCCGTATCTTGCATCGCAAAAGCAGCCCCGCTAAAACAGAGCCACAGCACAAACACCAAAAATACTTGCTTCATTTTCTCTCCTTCGTTCATTGTATTATTCGCTTATGATACATAAAAAGCAATAAATTTTATTTATTTTACGCAGGATTTGGGCTGTGAGGTCGTAAAATTTTTAGGATATTTTAAATTTGGCTCGCGGAATTTTAAGTAGGATAAATTCTAAATTCCAAGATGCGAGCAGAATCCTTAGTTAAATTTCGGCGCGATACAAGGTAAATTTGAGTAGGCTAAAATTCTTGCACGTTGGAATTTAAACGAAAAACTGGGCGTCGCGATCGGGCAAACGCAAAAATGCGAAAAATGCGAAGCTAAAATTTATCGCATGTCGAAATTTAAACCGCCTTTTTGGTTAAATTTAAGCTAAAAACGCTATAATCCCGTTTCTTTTATTTCGTGCGCTCGTAGCTCAGCTGGATAGAGCATTTGATTGCGGTTCAAAAGGTCGGGGATTCGAATTCCTCCGGGCGCACCATCCACAAATATCTTTTTAAACCGAGCTTCGCTATAATCCGTGAAATTTTAATCTTGGAGCAAAAATGAGAGCATTCGCCGAATGGGAAGAGCAAGAGGCGCTTTTGGCGTCTTTGCCGCACGCAGGTACCGATTGGGCGCCGTATTTAGGCGAGATACGAGCGGCTTATCGCGATTTTATCGCCGCTGCAGCGAGGTTTGAGCCGGTCGTCGCGATCGCGCCGAGCCGCGAGGATTTTGAGCAAATTTGCGGCGACTTAGCAAACGCGAGCTTCGCACAAATCGATACCGACGATACGTGGATCCGCGATTACGGCGCGATCGACGTAGAGGAGGGCGGAAAAATCACGGGGCTAAATTTTCGTTTCAACGCCTGGGGCGGCAAGTTCGCAAGCGCCAAGGACGACGCGTTAAATTCCAAACTTTACGCCGCGAGCGAGCGCCCGCTGCGAGACGTGGATCTGATTTTAGAAGGCGGCAGCGTCGATTTTGACGGCGCAGGCACGATGCTAACTACGAGCGCGTGTTTGCTAAACGAAAATCGCAACTTCCTAAGCAAGGCTGAACTGGACGCGCGGCTGCGTGAAATTTTCGGGCTAAAAAACATAATCTGGCTAGAGCGCGGCTTCATAAAAGGCGACGATACCGACAGCCACGTCGATACTCTCGCACGCTTTCTAAGCTCGCGCGTCGTGGCGATAAGCTCGTGCGACGATCCGAGCGATCTGCACTACGCGGAACTTGGCGCGATGAAGGATGAAATTTCATCGCTCGGATACGACGTAATCGAACTGCCGATCCCGCGCGCGATCTTTTATCGGGGGCGCAGGCTGCCCGCGACTTACGCAAATTTCGTCTTTTTAAACGGCGCGCTCATCGTGCCTACCTACGCAGACCCCGCAGATCCGCACGATCCAAACCGCGCGGCGGACGAGCTGGCGCTGTCGCGTCTGCGAGCAGCGTGCACGGATCGCGAAGTAGTGGGAGTGAACGCGCGCATTTTCATCCGTCAAAACGGCTCGCTGCACTGCTCGTGCATGAATAAATTCAGGCTTTAAATTCAGATCGAAGGAAAAATATGAAAATTTTAAAAGTTGGGCTGATCTCGCATAAATTTGAAGGAACTAAAGCGCGCACGATAGCACGCAGCATCGAGCTCATTGCGCGTGCGGCGGCGAAGGGCGCGCAGTTAATCGTTTTGCAAGAGCTTCATCAGACGCATTATTTTTGCCAGCGCGAAAATACTGAAAATTTCGACTATGCGCAGGATTTCGAGCGCGATTTGCGGCTGTGGAGCGAAGTGGCGAAGAGATTTGGCGTCGTGCTGGTAAGCTCGCTTTTTGAGCGCCGCGCCGCGGGGCTGTATCACAACACCGCCGTGGTCTTCGAGCGCGATGGCTCTATCGCGGGGCGGTATCGCAAGATGCACATACCCGACGATCCGCAGTTTTACGAAAAATTTTATTTCACGCCGGGCGATCTGGGATTTGAGCCCATAGACACCAGCGTGGGGCGGCTAGGCGTGCTCGTGTGCTGGGATCAGTGGTATCCCGAAGCGGCGCGCGCGATGGCGCTACGCGGTGCCGAGCTACTCATATATCCGACCGCGATCGGGTGGTTCGACGGCGACGGCGAGGACGAAAAAGCACGCCAGCTGGAGGCCTGGGTCGCGGTACAGCGCGGGCATGCGGTGGCAAACTCCCTGCCCGTAATCGCCGTAAATCGCGTGGGCTTTGAGAGCGCCGCGCTTAGCGAGGTTTCGCCGGATGAAATTTTATCCGGGGGAAATGAAATTTCAGCAGCAAGCGACGGCAGAGCAGCTAGCGATAAAATTTTACGCTCCGCGGATACGGACGGTGAGAGTAAAATTTTAAGCGAGGGTGGAATTTTATCTTTTAATAACGGTGCGCTAACGGATAGCGGCAAAATGGCGATCGGAGGCGAAATTTTGCCCGCGAAAAATGAGGCGGCGCGAGAGAATTTAAAGATTTCGATAGAGATCAAATTTAACGGCGAAACTTTAGAGGTGCTGCCGAATAAACAGCGCGTAGATCAGCTTGCCAGCGAAGAGGGGATTAGGTTTTGGGGCAATAGCTTTGTTTTTGGCGCGCAGGGCGAACAGCTGTTTCACGCAAATAGCACTGATGAGCTATGCGAAGTCGTAACTATCGATATGCAAAGATGCGAAAATGTGCGCCGCTGGTGGCCGTTTTTGCGCGATAGACGCGTGGGAGAGTATGGAATTCTTACGAAGAGATACGGGCTGTAGCATCCTGTATCTCGAATAGACATATGGTTTATCGGACGCGCACAGAATGAAAGCAAATAATTTTTATGGTATCAATGTGTAGAGGGGCCGCCGAAATACATCAATAGACCAAATGGATTTAAAATTTTG
>NZ_CALIMQ010000242.1 GCF_938045535.1 uncultured Campylobacter sp.
AAAAGTGATAAAATTTTTATAATTTAAGCAAAATTCTAGCATAAAATTTTTATTATATTTTATTTTGCTGCTATAATGCGCGAAAAATTTTGATTATTTTAAGGAAATTTTATGGGACTAAAAAGCGATAAATGGATCAGACAAATGTCGCAGCGGCACGATATGATAGCGCCCTTTTGCGAGGAAAATATCGGCCGCGGCGTCGTTAGCTACGGACTTTCGAGCTACGGATACGACATACGCGTAGCGCGCGAATTTAAAATTTTTACAAACGTCGGCGGAACGGTCGTCGATCCTAAAAATTTCGACGCAAAAAACGTCGTGGATTTTGAGGGCGACGTCTGCATCGTGCCGCCGAATTCCTTCGCGCTAGCGCGCACCATCGAATACTTCAAAATGCCGCGCGACGTGCTTGCGATCTGTCTGGGCAAAAGCACCTACGCGCGCTGCGGCATCATCGTAAACGTAACGCCATTTGAGCCCGGTTTTGAGGGACACATCACGATTGAAATCTCCAATACCACGCCGCTGCCTGCAAAAATTTACGCGAACGAAGGCATCGCGCAGGTTTTGTTTCTGCAAGGAGATGAGCCGTGCGAGGTGAGCTACTGCGACAAAAAGGGCAAATACCAAAGCCAAAAGGGCATCACGCTGCCTAGAATTCTAAAGGATTAAACAATGAAAAATTTAATCATCGTAGAATCCCCCGCAAAAGCCAAAACGATCAAAAAATTCTTAGGCGATGACTACGACGTCGTCGCTTCAAAAGGACATATCCGCGATCTGCCGCAGAAAAAATTCGGCATTAAAATCAAAGATAAAAGCTTCGAGCCCGAATACGAAATTAGCGCCGACCACGATCAGATCGTAAAGCAAATAAAGACGCTCGCCAAAAAGGCGGATCAAATTTATCTCGCGACGGACGAGGACCGCGAGGGCGAGGCGATCGCCTATCATATCGCTGCTTCGATCGGCAAGCAGGCGCAGGAGCTGCCGCGCATCGTATTTCACGAGATCACCAAAAGCGCGATCTCAAACGCGCTAAGCTCGCCGCGCAAGCTGAATATCGCAAGCGTAAACGCTCAACAAGCGCGCCGCCTGCTCGATCGCATCGTGGGCTACAAGCTAAGTCCGCTTTTAAATTTAAAGATCCAGCGCGGCTTAAGCGCGGGTCGCGTCCAAAGCGCCGCGCTTAAGATCGTCGTCGATCGCGAGCGCGAAATTTTAAATTTTAAACCGGTAGAATTTCACAGCATCGACGCGGTTTTTAAGAAGGACTTGGAAGCCGAGCTCGTGGAATTTCGCGGTAAAAAGATGGAAAAGCTCTCGATCAAAAACGCGGCGCAGGCTAGCGAGATCGTTTCTGAGCTGCAAAAAGACAAATTTAGCGTAGAGAGTATCGAGAGCAAGTCGCGCAAGACAAACCCCTACCCGCCGTTTATGACCTCGACGCTACAACAGGCGGCGAGCACGGCTCTGGGCTTTAATCCGCGCAAGACGATGAGCCTCGCGCAAAGCCTTTACGAGGGGGTTAATACCAAAAACGGCGGTGCGATCACCTACATGCGAACCGACTCGCTAAATATCGCCAAAGAAGCGATCGCGGCAGCTCGCGAGCTCATAGAGCAGCGCTTCGGCGAAAAGTATCTGCCCAAAAGCGCGAATTTATACGCCACCAAAAGCAAAGGCGCGCAGGAAGCGCACGAAGCGATAAGACCTACCGATCTGAAGCTTACCCCCGAGCTTGCGCAAAAAATCCTGCCTCGCGACGAATACCGCCTTTATGCGCTCATCTACAACCGCTTCGTAGCCTCGCAGATGAGCCCTAGCGTCTCGCAGATCCAAACGATCATCGTGCGCGGCGAAGCGGGCGCGTTTAAGATCAGCGGACGTAAGGTGGAATTTGACGGTTTTTACAAGGCTTACGGCGATCTGGATAAAGATAAAATTTTACCGAGCCTTAGCGCGGGCGATGCGATGAGCCTGCAAAGCCTGAGCTCGCAGCAGCACTTCACCGAGCCGCCGGCACGCTATTCGGAAGCGAGCCTCATCAAAAAGCTCGAAAGCCTCGGCATCGGTAGGCCCTCGACCTATGCGCCTACCATCTCGCTGCTTACGGCGCGCAACTACGTCAATATCGAGCAAAAGCACCTGGTGCCGAGCGAGATCGCCTTTAAGATCACCGAGATGCTGGAGCAAAATTTTAAAAATATCGTCGATAGCGAGTTCACCTCCAAAATGGAAGAAAAACTCGACGATATCGCCGAAAACAAAGCGGACTGGCAGCAAATTTTGGCGGATTTTTACTACCCTTTTATGGACGAGATCGCCAAAGGAAAAACGTCGATCGCAAGCCAAAAGCTAGCCGAAAAGATCGGCGAAGCATGCCCGAACTGCGGCGGCGAGCTACTTAAGCGCCAGGGCAGATTCGGCGAGTTTATCGCTTGCTCGAACTATCCGAAGTGCAAATACTCGCGCAACGCAGACGCTAGCGCCGAGGAGGCGAGCGAGGAAAAGGCGGCGCCCGAAGTACTGGATGAAAAATGCCCGCAGTGCGGTAAAAATTTGATCAAGCGTAAGGGCAGATACGGCGAGTTCATTGCTTGCGAGGGCTATCCGAAGTGCAAATACTCGCGCAAAATCGAAGGCGCGGCAAAGGAGAAAAAACCGCTCGTCTCCACGGGCGTAAAGTGCCCGAGCTGCGGCACCGGCGAGATCGTCGAGCGCTTCTCCAGACGCGGCAAATTCTACGGCTGCACGAACTACCCAAAGTGCGGCTTTGTGAGCAACTACGCGCCGATCGCGCGCGCATGCCCGCAGTGCGGCAACTCATACATGCTTCGCAAAGAGCTGAAAAAAGGCAATTTTGCCGAGTGCCCGCAGTGCAAGCTTAAAGAAGAGATCGATTGATAATAGGCGTCATCTCGGACTCTCATCGCGAAACAAAGGTCGCTGCCAGCGCCATAGAGTGGCTGCTCGCGCGCGGAGCGGATCTGCTCGTGCATGCAGAGGGCATCGTCGAGAGCGAGACGCTGCGGCTTTTGAGGCAAAGCGGCAAGCCCTACTTCGCGGTTTTATGGAATAACGACGAAGCGCTTGCTGAGTTTAGAAACGACTTCAACCTATACGATGAGCCCTTCTGCACGGAGTTTGCTGGAGTGCGACTAAAAATCATGCACCATCCGTTTTATCTCTTTGACGAGGAGCCCGCGGCGCAAAATGAAGCTGGCGGATTAAATTTAGACGCGGGTGCGGATCGCGCGGCAAATTTTCGCAAGGATTTCGGCGCAGACCTAGTCAAAAATTCTAGCTTTAGCTACGAAGTAGGTTGTGGCGTAAATTTAGGCTCAGGCTGCGGAGCGGATTGCGGGGAAATTTTAATCGCAAATTCTAAAGCGGTGGATTGCTCGGTAAATTTAAACTCAAATTTTAATACTGCGAGTGCAGATAGAATTTTAAACGGCGCGCGCAGCACAGATGTAAATTTTAAAAACATAGTTAGCGCGAGCGCAAATTTAAAAAGCGGGCAGTCCGCAAGTCCAAATGTAAACTTGAGCTTGAATGCAGGCGCGGAAGTGAACTCAAACACAAATTTAAACTCAAATGCAAGCGCAAATTTAACCGCTAATATGGGCTCGGGTATGAACTCTAAAGCGAGCTCGAGTGCCGATCGCGCAGTAAATTTAACGGCGCCGAGCTTAAGCGCGAATTCATCCGCACCGAACTCGTGCGTAAAATTATCTGAGCTGAGTTTGGGTTCAAATTTGACCGCGAATTCTGACCCCAATGCAAGCGGCGAAGATAAAAATCGGGGTCCGTGCGAGCGCGGCGCGGATAAAATTTCAACTATCAAAATTTACGGCCACACTCACTTTTTCGCCGCGGCGATAGATAAAAACGGTGCGCTCGTGTTAAATCCGGGCGAGATTTGCGGGCGCAAAAAGCGGCTTTTCGGTTTGCCTGTGTTGTGGTACAAGAGCGAAAATTGCGCATATTTCGTCTCTGTTCGCAGCGCAAAGAACTATAAAGCGCCCGAAAGGAGGTCTTAAAATGATACGAAAAGCCCCTGGGCAGCCAGAGAAAATGCTAGAAAGATGCGAAAAAATTCTAAAACAGTGCGGAGAAAATCTAAAAGGATGCGAGGCCAAAGCTTATGAATGAAATTTACGTCCTAATCGCGCTATCGTTTTTGATCTTTGCTTCGCCCTTTTTGGCTAGCTTAGCTAGAATTCCGCTCTCGCCTATGGAGATCATGCTTGGCATCATAGCCGCAAATTTAGGGCTTTTGCCGCCAAGCGCGACCTTCGATCTAGCCGCGCAGATCGGCTTTTGCTACCTTATGTTTTTGGCGGGCTGCGAAGTGGATTTCCGCGCGCTACTTGCGATGCCGCGTAAAATTCTGCGGCTGATCCTAATCTTTTTGGCGCTGCTTCATATCCTAAGCGCACTTGCGGTTTGGGTGTTTGAACTGCCGCAGATGCTCATCATCGCCGCACCTCTGATGAGCGTCGGGCTGCTTTCGGCGCTGTATAAGGAATACGGCAAGGATCAAGCGTGGCTCAATCTCGCGATGCCCGCGGGCGTGATCGGCGAGCTCATCAGCATCGCCGCCCTCACTGTGGGCGGCATCTACCTTAAAAACGGCTTCGGCGTAGAGATGGCGCTTCATATCGGCGCGCTTTTGGGCTTTTCCGTGGCAGCCTTGGCGGTTTTTAAAGGGCTTGAAATTTTATTTTGGTGGTTCCCCGCGCTAAAAACGGTTATCATGCCTAAATACGACAAAAATGAAAAGGACGTGCGATTTGCGATGGCGCTGTTTTGCCTCATCTGCGCCGGAGTGATGCTTTTAGGGCTTGAGGTCGTCATCGGCGCCTTCATCGCAGGCACCTTTCTGCCGACCTTTTTCTCGCACAAGGACGACCTCATCGAGAAGCTATCGTCGTTCGGCTTCGGCTTTTTGGTGCCGATATTTTTCATACACACCGGAGCCGTAATCAAGCTTGAAGCGCTCCTTATGCCCGGAGTGATGAGCTTTGCCGTAAGCCTAGCGGCGCTGATGTTTGGCATCAGGCTGCTTGCGAGCGCTACGTTTTTAAGCACCCTGGGCCGCAAAGGTGCGGCGCTTTTCGCGCTATCGCTTTCTATGCCTCTGACGCTAGTGATCGCCACGGCGACGCTCTTTTACTCTACCGCCGCGATCTCGCAAGAGATATACTTCGCGATGATCATCGCCTCGCTCATAGAGGCGCTCGCATCGATGATTTTGATAAATTTT
>NZ_CALIMQ010000243.1 GCF_938045535.1 uncultured Campylobacter sp.
ATCCTCAATTTTCATAAGCGAGGTATAAAAGATCTCTGCCATCTCCATTTTTTCCAAATCCGCGCTTGCATTTACGTATTCGGGAGAGCTCTGCTTTTTGGCGTATTTTTTGAGCGTAGTTTGGATGTTCTTTTTATTTTGCGCATACGACATTATGCTTTCGATATCCATATCCTGCTGCGTAATCGCGAAAGGCAGGCGATCAAAGAGCTTAGCTTTATTGCGGTCGATGGCGTCCAGTTCGTTTTTGCTCGCGTTGGCGTCGCCGCCGTTAAGCAGGGAGCTACGCTGCAAATTTAGCTTTTTAATCTCTTTGATTACAGAGATAAGCGTCTCTCCATTAGGAGCTTTTTTCTGCGAAGTCTCCGTTTTAGCGACCTTTTCTGCGATCATATTTATTACTTCGGTTTTATTGCCATCCTCCGCACCGAGGGATTTGGATAGAATTTTAGCGACTTCTTTTTTGATCTCGGTTTTGTTGTTTTCTAAAGTAAGATTTGCCTCTGGAGTAGAAGAATTCGTCTCTACAAAGCTTCCCTCACCGGTCGTGTTGAGGTCTGCAAACGCTAAAGCAGCGCTAAAAAGACTAATCGTTAAAAAGCTGATTATAGATTTTTTCATAATCCATTCCCTTATTTAATAGCGTAAAATGTGCGCCTTCGTCGTCGTAGTTGAATAGTTCGCCCGTTTCGATGACGTAGTGCCAGCCGTAAATTTTAATCTCGCCGTTTTTGTAGGCATATTTGATGCCAGGAAAGCTAAGTAAATTTTGCATGGAATTTATAATATTTAGTCGCTCGGTTATCCACTCACGCTTGTCGGTGCCGAGGTCTTTTAGCTTTTCGACCTCGTCTTTTACAGGCTGCATTAAATTTAGCCAGCGCCTTACGTTTGGAATTTTTTCGAGCTTTTTTGCGTCATAAAACAGCGCCGCGCAGCCACCGCAGTTGCTGTGCCCACAAACGATGATATTCTTGATATTTAGCGAATATAGTGCGTATTCAATCGCCGAAGTAGTTGCTAAAAATTCCTCGCTAATGCGGTATGGAGGAACGACGTTTGCGATATTTCGCACGACGAAAAGCTCGCCCGGAAGCGTCGAAGTAATTAGGCTCGGCACCACGCGCGAGTCAGAGCAGCCGATAAAAAGCGTGTGAGGTTTTTGATGATTTGCCAGACTTCCGAAAAGCTCGGCATGCTCGGCAAAATTTTCTTCCATAAATTTAATAGCTCCATTTATTAACTGGCTGGGCATACTTTCTCCTTAAAAAAGTCGGGAATTATATATTACTTTCATAAATAGATAGAATTCCGGAAATTTTTAATTATATATTTACCAAATTTTCGCTAAACTCCCCGCTCATAAATCAAAAGAAGGAGAAAATATGAGTCTATACGACAGACGAAATTACGCGGACGGCTATGAGCTATCGGACGCATCACTGGAACAAGGACGAATCTCTCAGACTATCAAACAAACCTATGCGCTTTTAACCGCTTCTATGATAGCTGCGGCGGCAGGGGCTTTTGTGGCGATGAGTTTCGGCGTGAGCTTGGCTCTTCATCCGATTTTATATCTGGTAGTTTTAATGGGGCTGATCTTCGGTATGCAAGCAGCCGTAAATCGCGGCGCCAACACGATCGCGCTGGTTTTGCTTTTTGCATTTACCTTTATTACCGGTCTTACTATAGGCAAACTGATCGCTATATATATCGCAGCGGGCGCAGGTAGCGTAGTGACGCAGGCTTTCGTAGCTACTGCGGTGACTTTCGGTGCGCTTACCGTTTATGCGATGAATACCAAAACTCGCTTCGATTCGTGGGGCAAGCCGCTATTCATATCGCTTATAGCCATTATCAGCCTAAGCCTTTTGAACTATTTCTTTTTCAAAAGCTCTATGCTTGATCTAGCGATTGCCGCGTTTTCGGCTTTAGTCTTTTCGATGTATATCATCTACGATACTAAAAATATTATAAACGGCACCTACACTTCACCGATAATGGCTGCCGTAGATATGTATCTAAACATCTACAACCTCTTCCTTTCGCTGCTAAGAATTTTCGGCGCAAGCAGAGACTAAATTTTACGCACCGCTTCGTGCGGTGCACTCTTAACTTAAAATTTATAAATCTTTTATTATAATCGCAAATTCAATTTTTTCAAAAGGTTTTATAGTGACTACGTTATTTTTAGTTTTACAAGTCGTCTTCGCCGTGATAATTACGATCTCCGTTCTGCTGCAAAAGAGCTCTTCTATTGGGCTTGGCGCATACAGCGGAAGCAACGAAAGCTTATTCGGAGCGAAGGGTCCGGCGGGGTTTTTAGCTAAATTTACCGCCGCGATGGGAATTTTATTTGTGATAAATACACTCGTGCTTGCGTATTTCTATCAGCAAGATGCTAAATCTTCCGTAGTCGATCGCGTAAAGATCGAAGCAAATGCTACTAAATCCGTGCCAAACGCTGTCCCTGGCGTGCCATCCATCCCAGCTTCAGGCGCAAAGCCTAATTTCGCTCCGGCAAGCACCGAATCAAATTCCATAATTAGCGGCGAGACCAATGCGACGGATATGAAAATCGAAGCGCCCGTAGCTCCTGCGACCGATACCGCCGCAGCTAGCGCGCCTGCTCGGTCGCAAGCATCAAGCGCCGTAAGCGATACCAACGCGAGCGCCGCTTCCGCAGATCAAAATACAACCAAATAAACTCTAAATTTTAAAATTTAAAAGCGCAAAATCCGCGCTTTTAAATGCTATTCTTATTTTTTTAACGCTATAATTTCGCAAATTTTATTTAAAGGATTTGAATGCTAGAAGCTATCTACAAAGAGCAAAGAGCAAACGGCGATCGAGCTATCGAGGCTTTGAAAAAGGACTTTACGACGCTACGCACCGGCAAAGTGAGCGTGGCGATCCTGGATCATATTTTCGTGGATTATTACGGCTCGCAAACTCCGCTAAATCAAGTCGCGACCGTTCTTTCGACCGATGCGGTCACGATCTCGATCACGCCGTGGGAAAAACCGATGCTAAAGGCGATCGAAAGCGCGATCGCAGCGGCAAATATCGGCGCCAATCCGACTAACGACGGCGAGAGCGTAAAGCTCTTTTTCCCGCCGATGACGGTCGAGCAACGCCAAGAAAACGCCAAAAAGGCTAAAGCGATGGGCGAAAAAGCAAAAATCGGCATTCGCAATGTCCGCAAAGACGCTAACGACGAAATCAAAAAGCTCGAAAAAGACAAAGCGATCTCCGAAGACGACGCCAAAAAGGGCTACGACGAGGTGCAAAAGATCACCGACTCTTACTCTGCCAAGATTGACGACGCAGTTAAGGCCAAAGAAGCCGAGCTTTTGAAGGTTTGAGCTGTGAATATAGAAAAAATCTATCGCGACTGCGGCGCATATCTGCGAGGGCATTTTCTGCTTTCAAGCGGCAACCACTCGGAATTCTATCTGCAAAGCGCCAAAGTACTTGAGGATCCGCAGCTCGCGGGACAGCTCGCAGACGAACTCGCCGCTATCATCGAAAAAGCGGGCGTGGAGTTTGATAGCGTCTGTTCGCCCGCGCTGGGCGGAATTTTAGCGGGCTACGAGCTAGCTCGCGCGGCAAAAAAGCGTTTCATATTTACCGAGCGCGTAGATCGCGTAATGAGCCTGCGCCGCGGCTTTGAAGTGCATAAGGGCGAGAGATTTATCATCTGTGAGGACATCATCACGACGGGTGGCTCGGCTCTTGAGAGCGCCAGGCTCATCGAAAACCTCGGCGGCGAGGTCGTGGGCTTTGCCGCGCTTGCCAATCGCGGATTTTGCAAGGTTGCAAATTTAGCGGGCAGCAGTGCAAAGGCTGGCGCCAAGCTGCCCACAGACAAGCCGTTTTTTGCGCTAGGCAATTTCGAGTTTGAAATTTACGAGCCCGCGACCTGCCCGCTTTGTGCTGCCGGAAGCAAGGCGATCAAGCCCGGCAGTCGCGGAAACTAGGCGCCGATTTGCTGCTAGCAAACCGCAGCGAGATTAAATTTTATTCTCTCGGCTTTAGCGCACCGAAATTTTAAAATTTAATCCAAAACGGATCAAAATGGCAAAACAAAAAGCTAAAATTTCACCGATTTTTCTGCGCGTGAAAGCCTTCGTCGTCGATCTCTTCATCATCGCGATGCCCCTATTCTACGGCGTTACCTATCTCGTCTTGGGCTCGAAAGAGGCTTTGTGGCGCAACCAAGCCGCGATCGCGCTTATCTGGCTTGCTTACGGCGCTATTTGCGCAGTATTTTACGCCAGCAGCGCCCAGACTCCGGGCTATAAGCTCGCGGGGCTTTATCTCATCGACATTCGTAGCGGACGCAAAGTAAGCTTCTTTAGAGCCTTAGCGCGCTTTGGATGCTTCGTGTTTGCGGGCTTTAGCGTCATCGGGCTTTTGATCTGCTTTTTTCGCAAAGACAGGCTCAACTTGCACGACCTACTAAGCGGGACAGCGCCCGTCGTGCGAAAGGACGCGTAGTGAGCGGGCAAATTTGCGGCATCGACGAGGCAGGGCGCGGTTGCCTTGCAGGACCGCTTTGCGTCGCTGGCTGCGTGCTGCAGCGCGAAATCGCGGGACTTGCCGATAGCAAAAAGCTAAGCGAAAAACGCCGCGAGGAGCTTTACGCTAGGATCATCGAAAGCTCGCGCTACAAAATCGTCGAAATTTCAAGCGCACAGGTCGATGAGATCGGGCTCAGCGCATGTCTAAAATCGGCGCTTGAGCAGATTCTCGCGTATTTTATGGGTTTTAGCGGGCAGATCATCTACGACGGCAACGCAACCTTCGGCGTACGCGGGCTTCAAACGCTCGTAAAGGCCGACGCGCAAATCGCCGAAGTAAGCGCGGCAAGCATCCTTGCCAAGGTCACGCGCGACCGCACGATGTATGAGCTCGCGCAGCGCTACCCGCAATACGGCTTCGCGCAAAACAAAGGCTACGGCTCGGCCGCGCACATCGCGGCGATCGAGCAGTACGGACTCACGCCTTTTCACCGCGCAAGCTATAAGATCAAATCGCTGCAACCCTCGCTGTTTGATTAACGCGACAGCAAGCTTGTTTGATAGGCGAGGCAAAGTGCGCCGCAATAAAGCTTAAAATTTAAATTTATCATCGACGACGAGAGAGGGTCTTGCGTTTTAAATTTAAAACCACACTTGAAATTTTGAATAAAATTTTGATATAAAAAAGGCGGCTAAATTTTAAAATTTCATCAAATTTAGCCGCGAGATAAGCGCCTGTTATCTTTCGTAGAAGCCCGAAAGAATATCTTTTGAACTTATTCTATTATTAGAATCTTCTTTGCCGTTTTTAGTAATTTTAAATTTATTGGACAGGCTTACGCTCTTGTCGGCATTTAACACAAAATTTAGCTCAACCGTAGAGGGTAATAGCTTTGCCTCTTTTCCTAGCTCAGCTTTTTCTTGTTCAGGCGTTAGCTGAGACAAATAAACAGCTTCTTTCACTTCTTCCAAAAGCATCATAATATCCCCCATAGAATTTGTTTTGTTAATTCTAGAATCGCCGGGCTTTAGTATTTCATATATTAATTTATCGTCACAATCAACTAGCATTCGTCGATCGTTATAATCTATCTTCCCTTTAGTCTTGAGCGTTTTTTGAAATTTTACATCGTTTATTTTGCAATGCTCATTCGCTATCTTAAGCAGACCTTGCTTATCATAAGTCTTTCCTCCATAAAAGATCAT
>NZ_CALIMQ010000244.1 GCF_938045535.1 uncultured Campylobacter sp.
GTATGGAGACGGAAAAACGGAGCTAAAGCTTGCTACGGGAAGCCCTGGAGAGCTTGGGCTACTCGAAGTTTTATCTAATGAATTTAGCAAGGCAAACGACACCAAAATTTGCTGGATAAAAGCAGGAAGCGGTCAGACTCTCGAACTTTTGAAAAATAAAAAGATAGATATCGCTATGGTTCACGCTCCAAAGGCGGAAATAAGCGCCGTAAAAGAGGGCTGGGCTACGCAAAGGACGTTGATCGGATCAAACGAGTTTTTTATTGTAGGGCCTAAAAGCGATCCCGCAAAGATAAAAACCGCCCAAAACGTAACAGAAGCCTATACTGATATAGCCAAGTCCCAAAGCCTTTTTTACACCAGAGCGGACAACTCCGGAACTCATAAAAAAGAGCTTAGTATCTGGAAAATGGCAAATATCGTTCCACAAGGTCAGTGGTATGAGGCAAATAAAGATTTTATGTTAGCGACTCTTTTAAAAGCTGATAAAAACGGAGCATATTTTATGAGCGATAGCAGTACTTGGGTCGTGGCGAAAAAAGATATAAAATCCAGCGAAATTCTATTTCGCGGCGATAAATATCTAATAAATACGTATTGCGCCCTAAGACAAAACGATAGCGATACTGCCGAAAGCAAGAAATCGAAAGATTTTATAGATTTCGTAGCTTCAAGCGCAGGGCAAGAGATAATTAAAAATTACGGTAAAGACAGATACGGCGAAGGGCTTTACAACGACGCTGCGTACGCTCAGAAATATTTTATAAGCGAGTAGAATTTAAGTCTTAAAAGATGAAATTCGGCAAATTTGATAAGTCGAATTTCAACGACGCGATGGGTAAAATTTAAGCAAGCGGGTTAAATTTCAAACCGAATTTAACCCACCGCGTAAATTCTAAATTTAACTGCGGCGATCGCACTAAATTTAATCTCGCCGCGAAATTTTAATAATCAAAGATATTCGGATCGATCACCATCGCGCGGTATGCCACGTCATCTCTAGACGCGGACTCCACGTCCATCTCAAATTTGACGTCGTTTGTTTTCGGATCGATTTCCACGAGCACCATTTTGATCGTCTTATCAGGCTTTAGCAGATAGACGTTCGAGCTTGAGATGAAGTAGGTGCTTTTATCCTTTTGCCACTCCACGACGCTAGTAACCGCGCTGTAAAAGTCAAATCCGCGCTCCTTGCCAAACTCCCACGTCTGCTCCACGGTGCCCTTTTTCTCGTCGATCTTGTACTCGACCGCGCGCGAGTATTTTTCCTCTTTTAGCGCAGGCTGCTCCATGCCGCGGCCGTCGCCGTTGTCAAATACGCTGATGTGCTTTACGGAGCCCTTGTTGTCGTAGCGCGGAGTCAGCCACGCGGTGTGCTGCGTCCACGACCAGTCGAAGTCGCCCTCGCATTTTGAGTTTTCGCATTTGATTTTGTTGCCGTTTTTATCCACGGGCATTAGCACTTTTTCTTTAAAGTCCGCGCTCCAGCCCTCAGGCGATGCTAGGATCCATTTTACCTTTTTGTCTCTGCCGATCTTAACGATGCCTTGATGACGAAGCGAAAGGATGATGCCGTCGTCGCTAGGGTCATATGAGATGGAATTTACGTGCGCCCAGTTGCGTCCCGTGCCGGTCGAGGTCACGTCGCCAAAAGGCAGATCGTCGCTGATTTTGATCTCTTTAGCGTCCATGTCGATATTTAGGCACACGGCGCGAGCGTCAAGGGCTTTGATGAGGTTGCTGCGGTAAACGTTTTTGCCGAAAATTTCATTCAGATCCCACTCGTCCACGACCTTGCCGCTGCCGTCCACTTCGATGATGTGATCTCTGATCGTGTGCGAGAGCCTGCCGTCTGCGTGGTGGTAGTTGTATTTACCGACGCGAAGCAGTAAGTGATCGCCCTTAAGCGGCATCACCTCGTGGCTAAGGTCGATGTAGCCGCGCGGTAGCTCGCGGTTATACACCTCCTTGCCCATCATATCGTAGCGCATATATCGCTGCGCCATACCCCAGCTAAGATCGCCGTTTGGCAGCTGATGAAAGCCCATCATCATGCCGCCGTCCATCACCCTACGCTCGCTGCGGTCGTAAAATTTCTGATAGTCCAGATACCATCTGACCTCGCCCTGCGTATCGACGACGAAATTTTCCGTAAAGTCGTTCCAGCTAGCGGCACCCCCGTTTTTCCAATCAAGCGGTTTATAGACGCTCGTGATGGTGTTGTTGATGAGATAGAGCCTGTTTTTAAACGCGGGATCGACCTTTTTAACCTTCATCTTTTGCATGTGGCTAAATCTATAATCGCGGCTATACGTCACGATCGGCTGAGCGTAAATTTTATACTTTTCGACCTTCTTTTCGCCGTTAAAAACGTAGCTTACCTCAACCTCGTTTAGATAGTCCGGATACAACCCCCAGATCGGCACGCCGTCGTGATTTAGCAGTGCATGCTCGGAGACGTTATATGAGATGTCGATGCCGCCGTTCGGTTTGCCCAGCACCCGCACGTGGATATCCTTGATGTCCTTGCCCGCGCGATCGATGATCGCAGTCAGAGGCGCCACGTCGTATGGGTTGATAAACACCGAGCCGAGCTCGCCCTGGGTTTTTACCTGATGCGCCAAAACGCCCGCACTCGCAGTCTGCGGCACCGCTATAAACGCGCCGCCCGCCAAGGCCGCAGTCAAAACGATAGAACCGAAAAAATTCTTACGCATATTCGCTCCTTTTGGGTAAATTTATCAAATTTTACTACTACCGAATCACATAATAATCATACTAGCTTTAAATCAAATTTAAAGTTAAATTCTAATATATTTACTTAAATTTTAGAACGCAAGCGAAACGGGTAACAGTCTAAAATTTGATATAATTAGCCCTGCTTTATCAAATTTAAGGAGAGAAAATGCCATTCGTAAATATAAAAGTAGCCGCTCCAGAGCCTACAAAAGAGCAAAAAAAGCAAATCATCGCCGAGATTACGGACACGTTAGCGCGCGTATTAGGCAAAGACCCAGCCGCAATACTCGTGATGATCGAAACGCTCAGTATGGACAGCATCGGTAAAAGCGGTCTAAGTCTTGAGGAGATCAAACAAAATAAAGAGAAAAAATGAGCGAATTTTTATAGGATTTTGAGCCAAAAATCACGCTCGCAGCGGGCGATACTTGCGCCGCTAAGCGGTCTAAATTTACCGAACGCGCAGGCGGGCAGCAGTTTAAAAACCGCCGCCGCAAGCCGTTCTAGCAGGCGAGCGTCCGATCTCTCGCCCAAGATTATTGGCGGACGGACGATCTGAAGGCTGTCAAAGCCAAGCTCGCTCACGCGCCGCTCGATCTGCTCTTTGGCGCGCAGATAAAAGCTTAGCGAGTCCTCGTTCGCACCCGGAGATGATACGAGCACGAAGCGCTGCACGCCCGCCGCTTTGCCCCACTTTGCCGCCGCATAGACGTAGTCCACGTCCACGCGCAAAAACGCCTCGCGCGAGCCCGCCTGCTTCATCGTCGTGCCCAGCGCGCAAAAAATCTCGTCAAATTTATGCGGCACGATATCCGAGATACCCTCAAAATCAATGATCCGCGCGCGAAGCTTAGGGCGGCAAAAGCCTATCTCGCGGCGCACCCATACCTCTACCTCATCGTAACAGGGGCTCTCGCAAAGCTCGCGCACCAGCTCCCTGCCTACAACGCCCGTAGCGCCTAGCACTAAGGCGGATTTTCCCATTTTCACTCCTTAAATTTCTTTAAATTTTAACGCGCTTTGCAGTCAAATTTAACTCTGGCGCTACGTTATTCTAAATTTTACGCGCATATCGTCTGCACAGCACGGCTCATCGTGCGATCTATAAATGCGTAAAATTCAAAGGCGCCTGCCTGCGCAGCTTGTCGCTACGAAGCTAATCAAGTCCTGCTCGCACGTAAAGAAGCAACTTAACAGCGCAAGCTATAAGTGAGCTTGCGCCTCACCCGATCCGCTATTTGGCGGCTGCTATATAATTAAATTTCGGTTCGCTAAGTTTAAATTCGAAGCTAGCCAAATCCACCTCTCCGATGCATGCATCGCTATCGTAAAGCGTGAGCAAAAATTCTGCCGTTTGTTCGCTGCTGTGGTATTGCGAAAACGCCGCATCGTAATCAAATCCGCGCTTTCCCGAAGCTACGTCGCAAAACTCGCTTTTAGTCGCGGCGGGAGCTAGAACTTTAGCCTGCATCTTGGCGTCTTTATCCTGCGCTAGCTCGTGGTGCAAACCCTCGGTGAAAGCGCTTACGAAAAATTTTGTAGCGCAATACGGCACTACGCCGGGCGCCAGAAAATAGCCGCCCACGGAGGAGATGTTTATAAGCTGAGTTTGTTTGCATTTGTAATCTCGCGTAAATAAGCTCGAAAGTATCGCGAGCGCGGTTACGTTTAGGTCTATCATTCTTACCGTTTTTTGCAAATCCTGCTCTCCCACTAAGCCAAAATCTCCGAAGCCCGCGCTATTAATTAGCGCCTTTAGCTCGTAGCTTTTTAGCTCGTCCCAAAGCGTTAGGACGTTCTCGCTGCGCGCAAGGTCGCAAATTTTAATCACGACCTCTGATTCAGGCGAAATTTTAGCGATCTCGTCCTTTAAGCTTTGCAGCAGCTCCGCTCTGCGCGCGATTAGGATCAAATTTTCTCCGCGCCCAGCAAACGCCTTTGCCGCGGCTGCTCCGATACCAGAACTTGCGCCGGTGATGACGATATATTTTTTCATTTTTTATCCTTTTTTAGATTCTTTAGTTTGAAATTTTACCGAAGCTCGCCGCGCATTTACGCGTGCGCTCGTTTTAAATTTACAAATTTGCCGGCATTTTGCGAGGCGGTTTACTCGCCGCTTATGGGTGTGCGCTTGGTATCTACCGCTTTGCCGTCCAGATAGTACCGACCGCCGGCGACGTAGTGAAGCGTCTTTAGCTCGTCAGGGATCTTTTCAAACAGCCAGTGTCCGCCGTCAAAGATCCGCTCGTCCGCATACGCCGCGATGACCTCGCCGATGAAAAGATCATAACTCTGCTCATTGTGAGGCTCGGGGATGCGCTTGCAAACGAGCCATGCGGCGCAGCCCGCGATCAGCGGCACGCGGGAGTCATCTTTATAAAAAATTTCTACGTTTTTCATCTTGTCCGCGTTATCAAAGCGCGAGTTGTTTTCGGCGCCAAGCTCGCTAACCAGCTCCGCCTGCGCGGCCGTGGGGATCTGCACGGCGAAATACCCGCTCTTTTCGATGAGCGTCCGCGTGTACGAGCCGTTATGCGACACGATGGTAACCTTGTCGTAGTCAAGCGCCTGTGCCCACGTTATCGCCATCGCGTTGACGTCGCCATCGTATTTGGCCGATACGAGCGTGGTCGCGCCTGGGTTTGGGATATGATTTTTGTAGATCTACTTTTATGATCGCCATTTTTGCTCCTTTGATTAAATTTCATCGGCGGCAGATACCGCGAACAACCGAATCGGCTCGGTATTAATGCCCTAAATTTATGTCTTAGCCTACTGAGCAGGCCCAAGCCTTGGCGTGCTTGGATTAAATTCTTTCACGGCGCGCGAAATTTAGCGGGCTTAAAATTTCACCAGCTATTTTCTGTGGATCTTATAGCCCTTGCCGCTTTTTATTTTTAGCAGCGAAATTTTTCCGTCCTTCGAGACATAACCGCCTCCCTTTGCGCGCAAGATCACGCTCTCAGGCAGGCTCGACCAAAAAATTTCTACCCTGCTTTTATCCGCGGAAAATATCCCGTAGATCGCAAGCGTAGCGTTATCAGGGTCGTCCAGCCTCACATCCGCGACATCAAAAACCTGCACGCAGCCATTCTTGATCTTTGAAAAGCTCTGGCCCGCGGCGACCAAGCAGCCGTGCTCATCCGTGCCGCCGCCTATTATCGGTCCCTGCACGGCGGGCACTTTGCAGACGCCCTCACTAGCGCCGCAGTCCGCAGCCGCGCTTTCGCCCCTATTATCCATTGCGCTTGCCTCCTTGCCTAGCTTTGCGTCGTGCGCCGCACAGCCGCACAAAAGCGCCACCGCAAAGGCCGCAATTAAAATTTTACCTCTCATCTTTACTCCTTTAAATAAATTTTATCTGCACTCAAAGCTACTCGCGCTATTTTCGTCGCCGCCCACGTAGATAGCCACTTTTGGATACGCGCAGACCTTGATCTGCTTACCGGCACGGCTCGTGCTTTTGCCTAGCAGGCTAGATGGAGCCGTTCCCTGCTCGCGCCACGCCTCAAGCGCGCTTAGCGGATCGACATCATCGATGCCGTTACCGCCGCCGCAGTGATTCATCCCAGGCAATGCAAAAAATCGCGCAAATTCATCCGCGTTCGCGTTCGTTTCTACTAGCTTTTTGAACCAATCGCACTGATCCATCGCCGAAAACACGGGATCGGAAACGCCCGTTACGATGATGAGTTTACCGCCGTTAGCGCGGAAGCTATCTAGCTTGGTCGAAATCGCATCGTTTATCGCCGCGGTTTCGAATGTTCGCTCTACGTCCTTATCGAAATCAAATTTCATCAGATCAAACTCCGGTTGCGGCGGCGTCAAGAAATAATAATTCATCGAACCCTTCTAGAGCACGATATTTCTAGCATTTGGCTCTGCCGTTTGCGAGTCGCCAAGCTTCCACATGCGCCAGCCGGGCTGATTTACTCCGGCATCATAAAACCAGCCGCTGTAAATTTGCTCGCCCTTGCTGTTTTTTGCGCCCTCAAATATCGCTTTTATCGCAGAAATTTTTTCTTTAGCTAGATCAAGTCCGCTGGGATCGAACTTGCAACGCTCCCAAGCGCCGATGATTCCGTCTTTTAGCCTATCTAGCGCATCGCATTTATCCAAAACCGCCTTGCTTAGCTTATCCAAATCCTCCTGCGTAAGGGCGTTTGCAAAAATTTTATCCCCCGCGGCGTTTTTAGGAGCGATCTTTATAAGCTGCCGGTTATCCCACTGCTCCGCGATCGCCGCGCGCGAAAGCCTAAAACCCGGATTTGCCGCGATTACGCCGTCAAATTCCAGCGGATACCTCTGCGCCGCCATCAGAGCCGAGCGTCCGCCGTTTGAGCAGCCCATAAAGTAGCTGTGTGCGGGCGCTTTTTTATACGCTGCAAAAACCAGCTGCTTTGAGACGCTCGCGACCTTGCCGATCGCCTGATAGGCATAGTCTAGCCGCGCCTGCTGCTCAAGTCCGAACTCGGGCGTAGGCGTAGGATGTCCCGAATCAGTCGTGACGACTGCATAGCCCCTCATAAGCGCGGGCGTTGCGGTGCTAGTGCGGATAGGCACGGCGCCAAGAGCCGGTGCTACAAAGCCGTCCAAACCGCCTCCGCCCTGAAATAGAAGCTTGCCGTTCCAGTCGCCTGGCAAGCGCAGCTCAAATTTTATGCCGTAATGCTTGCTGTCCGAGCCCGTGCGCGAGGCTATCTAGCCGTGAATTATGCAGTGCGGTGCGGCTTTTAGCGTCTTTTTGGCTCCGCCGGTTAGCGCAGACATCCTATCGGCGCCGATTTCGCCGCTTTGATTCCAGATCGCTTCACTGATCTTTGTATCGTAAATTTTCGTGCCCTTTAGCGCCGCGCAAGCCCGCTCGTCAAAATCGCTCGCAAGCGCTCCCTGTAAACCCAAAGTAGCCGTAAAGGCCGCAACTAAAATTTTATATTTCATTGCCACTCCTTTTAAAATTTTATTAATCGTAATTCTAACATAAAAATTTATCGTGAATTTCAAGCGTATTTGAGAAATTATGGAATTCCTAGCGGAGCCATGCGGAATTTCAAATTTTAATTAAAAGGACGAAGTACTTTGGCGATCCGCAGAATCTGGCTCGTCGGTTAAGCGGTTTCGTGGATCGCGACGAAATACTTCGATCGCCCAAAACCAAACCGTGTGCCCGAAAAATTCCGAAACAAACTCATACCACGGAAGCTGAAAAAGCGGTGGTGTAAGTCCTAAAAGCGGCAGCGTGATGCAATGCACTGCGATATTTACGACGATACCGAACGCGACGCCCTGAAATAGCGTGATTTTAGGAAATTTCTCGACAGCGAAGTGTGCTTAATTTTAAATTTTGCTATTGTTGCGGAGCATTAAATTTCACGCGTGCCCTTAAAGCTTGCACGGTAAAAAATCAGCAGCGCGGCGGCTAACGCGGCAAAGCCGTAAAATAGCCCTTGGTAGCTTAAATATTCAAGCGCCTTGCCACCTACGGCAGTACCGATGCCGCCTCCGAAAAATATCGCCGTGCCTATGATCCCGGAGGATAGACCTTTGGCGGAGCCGCAACGAAGCGCTGCGCTTGCTAGGACCGACTGCGCGCAAACATAGCCAAATCCCAACAAAAACGTCCCTACATATGCGGTGGCAGCGAAGCAACTCGCCAAAAGGCACAGCGCCGAAGCGGACGCCAAAAAGCCGAGGGTTAGAATTTCTTTTGGCGGCAACTTCTCTTTTAAATATCTAGCAGCGTTTCCTGCCAAAAAGCAAGCGACGCCGTAAAGCATAAGGCAGGCTCCGGCAAAATTTGAGCTCAAGCACAGTTTTTTAAGTAGATAAGCGCCTATGAATGAGTACGCCCCGAGCACAATTACGCCATTACATAAAGCCAAAAAATAGCTTCTCAAAAGCGCAGCATCGCCACGCAAGCTGGCTAGGGATTTTACGAAGCTTTCGCCTCCGCTTTTCGGAGTCTCTTTGAAATTTAGCGTAAATAGTGATACGAAAGATACCGCAGACAGCGCAGAAAAGGCTAAAAATATCTCCCTCCAAGAAAATCTAGCCACTGCCCATCCGCCTAAAGCCGCACTCAGCCCCTGCCCTAAAAATACCGAGCCCAGAAATATCGCTACGATTTTTTGTCTATCCTTCTCGTCATATGTATCGCCTATAACGCCGAGGCAGACAGCGATTATACCCGCCGCCGCGCATCCCGTGCAAAAGCGAAATAAAACAAGCCATGCTAGACTTTTTGCAGTGGAACAAAGAAGCGTAAATATCGCCAAAAAAAGCATTAATAAGATTAAAATTTTACCTCTGCCGTAGCGATCGCTAAGATGTCCGTATACCGGCTGAAGTAAGCCATAGGGGATCAGATATGCCGTCAAAACTGCGGAGGCGGGGCTTACCTGCACCCCAAACGTATCTGCGATGCTAGGTAGCAGTAGCGATGCGATCCAGTTATCTGCGGCAGAGATTATCCCTGAGGCGATGATTAAGAGTAGTAGTTCTTTTTTGCAGCGCATTTTAAATTCCTAAATTTACGTAATTTTAGCCATTATAACTCTTTTGCGAGGAAATTTGGAATTTTAGTAAGCTCAGCGAATATGAGGCGGCGGGCATAGATCGCTAAGTTCGCAGCTAGAGGGCACAATGCGGCAGGTATAGCGCAACGCCGGCATACAATGCGATGCATCTACCTTGAGCAACGCGAGCAGTGAACGAATGACTGGTTGATATTTATAATCCTCTTTTTTCGCGCATAAAGCCCTATAAGAAATAACGCAAATTTAACAATGCCACGAAGCAGAGCTATAGCATAAGGCAAATAAGGAAAGCCCTAACTTGCAACGCGAACCCTACAATAAAATTCAAAAATTCTTTAGAATTCTACGCGGATTATGATACCTAAAAATCAACTAAAATTTTAAGTGCGCATATCCCCGTAGCGCACGCTTTTTAGCTGCGCAATCCCGCCGTTTATCACAAGTCGCGACGAGCCATTCGGACGATCTCGTGCCGCTAGGTTAAATTTAATAGCAGCGGAATTTTGGAATTTTACGAATGCGGGGATTTCAACGGGCGCTTGAAATTTTAATCCGGGGCGATGATTTTGATTTCATCCGCACAAAATCCGTCAAAATCCGCGCCGAAGGGATCGCGCACCGTAAAATAATGATCTATCGCGCCGCATCCGTGCCCGATCTGCTCACCCCACCCGAGCGCCCTGCGCACGAAGCCCTTGGCATGGGCAACGGCTGCAGGCAAGCTAAGCCCCGCCGCCAGCGCGCACGCGATCGCGCTTGAGAGCGTGCAGCCCGTGCCGTGGGTGTTGCGCGTAGCAATTTTAGGCGCAGAAAACTCATAAAATTTGCCGTTTTCATACAAAATATCGACCGCTAAATTTCTCGAATCCCCGCCCTCACTATTTGGTTTAAAACCTGCATCTAAAGGTGCTGCGGATAAATTTTGTTCAAAAGAAGGCTCCGTGCCCGCAGTTAAATTTTTGCATTCGCTAGTAAAATTTTCACTTGCGAAATTTGCGCGCTCCGTCAAACACGCAGAATTTTCGCGTGCGCCATTCTCATCCGTTTTACGCTGCGAAGCATTAAAATTTCGCGCCGCTCCCGCCGCGCCGCAAGCTACACTCGCACCGGCAAGATCGCCGCCTTTAATCAAAATCGCGCCGCCGAAAAACTGCGAAATTTTAACCGCAGCAGCGCGCATGTCGGCTAAGCTTAAAATTTTCATCTCCGATAAGACCTCGGCTTCGCGCACGTTGGGCGTGATAATCTCCGCGGCGGGGGCGAGCTTGTATTTTAGCGCATGTAGCGCGCTTTGTTTCATCAAAACTCCGCCGCTGGTGGCGACCATCACGGGATCTAAGACGACGTTTTTCGCGTCGTGCTTGCTCAGGCTCTTTGCGATGGCCTCGGCAACCCCCTCATTGGAGATCATTCCGATTTTAACGGCGTCCGGAAAGATGTCGCTAAAAATCGCATCCAGCTGCGCCTCCACAAAATCTGGCGAAACGTCCAGCACGTCGAACACGCCGCGCGAATTTTGCGCCGTAAGCGCCGTAATAGCGCTCATTGCAAACATCTTATGCGCGCTAATCGTCTTGATATCGGCCTGGATGCCCGCGCCGCCGCCGCTATCAGAACCCGCAATAGTAAGAATTTTTCTCATAAAAAGCCTTTAAAATTTTAGCGCGATTATATCGAAATTCCGCTATAATTCCGTCCGATATATTATTTTACGGGCTAAATTTAAGTTTTATTTATATAGTTTTTATTATAATTTATAATTTATTCGTAATAACTATTACAAATACAAAATTTTAACCCAAATAGAGGAAATTACATGAAAAAAGTCGCCAGTTTGATTTTCGCAGCGTTTTTAGTTTCGGGCTGCTCCTATTTCGAAAAAAAGGAGGAAAGCGGCGCGAAGCAAGGCGGCGAGACCCCCGCGCTGCCGGTAGGCGTATTTATCGCCAAATCCGCCGACGTGCCGATAATTTTAAAATTTAACGGACAGACCGTAAGCGAGCTTGAGATAATGCTAAAGCCGCAGGTTTCGGGCACCATCGAAAAGCAGCTTTTCGAGCCGGGGCGCAGCGTTAAAAAGGGCGACGTGCTCTACGAGATCGACCGCTCGCGCTACCAAGCGGCATTTGACAGCGCAAACGCTAATCTGCAAAACGCCTCGGCGGACTACAAAAGAGCCAAGGCGCTAAAAGCCAGCAATACGATCTCTCAAAAGGATTTCGACACCGCAAAGGCCGCGTTTATGGTAGCTGAAGCAAATTTTAAAAGCGCAAAGATCGATTTTGACCACTCGCTCGTGACCGCACCTTTTGACGGCATGGCGGGCGATACGCAAAAGGACGTAGGCGCATACGTAAACGTGGGCGAGGATCTGGTTAGGCTTTCTAAATTTGATCCGATCGACGTGGAATTCGGCATCGCGGACGTCGATAGACTGGAGCTTGATGCAAATTTAAGAAACGGGCAGTGGAAGCAGCTGGGCCGTCAGGTAAGCATAAATCTCGGCGGCAAGGACTACAACGGCACGCTAAGCTTCATCGATAGCGTCATCAATACAAACACCGCGTCCGTCAGCGCCAAGGCTCAAATTCCAAATCCAAACTTAGAAATTCGCCCTGGAATTTTTACTAAAGTAAGCGTCGAGGGCTTTTATCAGAAAAACGGCTTTAAAATTCCGCAAGTTGCGCTCAAGCAAGATCTTAGCAACACCGTAGTCTATGTCGTGCAAGATGGAAAGGTCGCTAAAAAAGTGGTCAAAATCGCAGCTCAAGATACCCGCACGGCGACGATCTCAAGCGGACTGCAAGACGGCGATCAGATCATTTTGGATAATTTTAAAAAGATCAACGTGGGCTCCAAGGTCACTCCCGTACCTGCAAGCACCGATCCTTACGTAGCGGGACAGCCTGAAGCATCTCAGAGCAATGCGGAAAGCGGGAAATAATGTTTTCTAAATTTTTCATCAACCGCCCCGTCTTTGCCTGCGTCGTTTCGATCATCATCGTAATCGCGGGCGTTTTGGCTCTTAAAAATTCCTCCGTCGAGGAGTATCCGCAACTCACGCCGCCGCAAATCGTCGTTAGCGCTACATATAGCGGCGCGGATGCACAGACGATCGCCGACGTCGTCGCAGCCCCTCTTGAAAACGCAATCAATGGCGTTGAAAATATGATCTATATGGAAAGCTCAGCAAGCTCCTCCGGCGACGTTCGTATCAACGTATATTTTCAAATCGGCACAAATCCAGCAGATGCGAAAGTCAATGTAAACAACCGCGTCACGCCAGCTCTTACGCTACTTCCCGACGAAGTGCGCCGCTATGGCGTAACCGTTACCGAGCGTAGCAGTACGATGCTGGAAGTGCTTGCGTTTTACGATCCTAGCGAACAGATGGATGTTGTAGAGATGCAAAACTACGTAGCTATCAACGTCGTAGATGAGCTAAAGCGCGTGCCGGGCGTCGGCGAAGCTCAAGCGCTGGGTACGAAAGACTATGCTATGAGGATCTGGGTTAAGCCTGAGCTACTTAAGAAATTTAACGTTACGACTGCCGAGATAATCGCCGCAATAAGCGAGCAAAACAGCCAATACGCCGCGGGTAAGATGGGCGAGCAGCCGATGAACTTAGGCAATCCCTACGTCTATGCGATCAAGCCTGAGGGTCGTTTAAAAACCGTCGAAGAGTTTGAAAATATCATCATACGCGCGCAAAAAGATGGGAATTTCTTGCGCGTAAAAGATGTCGCCGAGGTCAAACTTGGCGGCGCAAGCTACAATATCTCGGCGAAATTTAACGGTAAAGAGATGGTGCCTGTGCTTATCTTTATGCAAAGTGGCGCCAACGCCCTAGCCGTAGTTGAAGCGGTAAATAAGCGCATAGACGAGCTTAAACCAAATTTCCCAGGCGAGCTGACCTACGACGTCGCCTACGATACGACGAGCTTCGTAAAAGTCTCGATCGAAGAGGTCATTCATACTTTCATTGAAGCGCTAATCCTCGTCATCATCGTTATGTATATGTTCTTAGGCAATCTTAGAGCGACGATCATTCCGACGCTTGCTGCGCCTGTATCGATCTGCGGAGCGTTTATCGGAATTTACGCCTTCGGATTTTCTATAAATTTAATTACCCTTTTTGCGCTTATTTTAGCTATCGGCATCGTCGTGGACGACGCGATCATAGTAATCGAAAACGTGGAGAGAATTTTGCACGAAGAGCCGGATCTTAGCGTCAAAGAAGCCACTACAAAGGCGATGGGCGAGATCGTAGCGCCCGTCATCTCCATCGTGCTCGTGCTTTCGGCGGTTTTTGTGCCGGTTGCGTTTATGGAGGGCTTTACCGGGGTTATGCAGAGGCAATTTGCATTAACGCTCGTAGCCTCGGTATGTTTTTCAGGCTTCGTAGCCCTTACACTAACGCCCGCACTTTGCGCTCTAATTTTGCAAAAAAAGGAATCTGAGCCTTTTTTCTTTATAAGATGGTTTAATAATCTTTTTAGCATCTCAACTAAAATTTACGCCGCAGGTGTCGGCATGGTTTTGCGCCACGTACTAATCAGCCTCGTTTTTGTGGGTATCATCATCTATGCGATGGTGAAGCTTCTTGTGCTCACTCCTAGCGGCCTAGTGCCTAACGAGGACAAAGGCTCGATTATGGCGATGACTACGCTTCCCTCGGCATCTACTCTACCTAGGACGGAAGCCGATCAGGATTTCATCGCAAGCATCGCTAAAAAGTATCCAAACGTAAAAGATATAACCCAAATCACGGGATACGATATGCTAGCCGGAGCGCTTAGAGAAAATGCGGGAGCTTTTTTTATGAAGCTAAAAGACTGGAAGGAGCGCCCCGGCGATGAAAATTCCAACTTTGCCTTAGCCGCCGCGCTAAACGGGCAGCTCTACGGCGCGGATCGCAACTCTATGACTTACGTCGTCACGCCGCCGCCTATTATGGGTCTTTCGCTTACAGGCGGATTTGAGCTCTACGCGCAAAGTACGACGGGCAAGAGCTACGATGAAATTCGCGCAGATATGGATCGCGTAACTGCCAAAGCCAATCAACACCCCGCTTTAAAGCTCGTGCGAACGACGCTGGATACCGATTTCCCGCAGTATAAGCTCTATCTCGATAAAGAGAAGATAAAGATGCTAGGCGTTAAGATAGCCGACATTTTCACCGTGCTAAATTCCACCATCGGGCAGTATTACATCAACGACTTTAACCTCTTGGGCCGCACGTTTAAGGTCTATATCCGCGCTACGCAAAACTATAGAGATGATCCTAACGATCTAAAATCGCTCTACGTCCGCAGCGCTAGCGGCGATCTGATCGCGTTAAATTCTTTAGTGAGGCTTGAGCGCTCGCTGGGTCCTGATTCCGTTAATAGATTTAACGCCTTCCCAGCAGCGCAGATTATGGGTGAGCCAAACACGGGCTACACCTCGGGTCAGGCGATCGCAGCGATCCAAGAGGTCATAAAAGAGGAGCTTCCTAGCGGATATTCGATCGGCTGGGCAGGTTCCGCGTATCAAGAGGTCAGCGAGACGGGCAAGGGCGCACAGGCATTCGTATTTGGAATGATCTTCGTGTTTTTGATCCTGGCGGCTCAATACGAAAGGTGGCTCATGCCGCTTGCCGTGCTTACCGCCGTGCCGTTTTCGGTATTCGGCGCGCTCGTATTTACGTATTTCCGCGGGCTGAATAACGACATATATTTTCAGATCGGACTTTTGCTTCTAATCGGTCTGGCGGCGAAAAACGCGATTTTGATCGTGGAATTTGCGATGAACGAGCACCTAAATAATCATCGCTCTATCGCCGATGCCGCCATAGAAGCCGCCAAGATGAGGTTCCGCCCTATCGTGATGACGAGCCTTGCGTTCGGTCTTGGCGTGCTTCCGATGGTTATCGCCACCGGCGCTGGCGCTGCTAGCCGCCACGCGCTGGGAACCGGCGTAGTAGGCGGAATGCTCGCGGCATCTACGATCGCGATCTTTTTCGTGCCGCTGTTTTTCTACCTGCTCGAAAGCTTCAACGCTTGGCTTGATAGACGCGGTAAAAAAGTCCAAACTAACGAGGTGAACGATGAAAATAAATAATGCTCTTTTAAGCGCCTTGACGCTTGGAATTTTACTCTGCGGTTGCAACTTCAAGCCCGTTACGCCGCAAAAGCAGACCGGCTTTAAGGCGGATTACGCGAGCACGAACGTTAGTACGCAGTGGTGGAAAAGCTTTAATGATCCGCAGCTAAACGCCCTGATCCAAAGCGCGCTGGAGCAGAATTCCGACCTGCAAACCGCGCTGAATAACGTCGAGTACGCACGCGTAAATTTAGGGCTGAACAAGCTTGAATATCTGCCGAACGTAAATTTAAGCGGCAGCGCGGTGCGCCAAAATAATTTCGGCAACCAGCCCGATCGCAACTCCCACGGCGCGTATCAGATCGGCGCCGTGCTAAGCTACGAGATCGATCTTTGGGGGCGCGTGCGCAACAGCGTAGATTCGGCGCGATCGAAATTTAATGCGACGAAATACGACTACGAAACCGCCAAAAATACGATCACTAGCACGGTTGCGACGACCTATTTTACGCTACTAGCGTTAAAGCAGCAGGAGAAAATTTTAAAAGACAGCCTAAAAAGCTATCAAGATACGCAAAACTACCGCAAAAAGCAGCTCGATGCGGGCGCGGTTAGCGAGATCGTATTTTATCAAGCCAAAGCTGCGGTACAAAGTGCCGAGGCAAGCCTCATAAGCGTGCAAAATCAGCTCTCCGCAGCGCAGACCTCGCTAAATATCCTAACGGGCAAGAGCTACGATGAAATTTTACGCGGCGCGCCGCAGACCGCTGCGAAAATGCCTAGCGCTCCGCAGATCCCAAGCGGAATCCCAAGCGACGTGATCCTGCACCGTCCGGATGTCGCAAGCTCGCTCGAAAATCTGCGCGCAAGCAACTTCTTAGTGGGCGTCGCCAAGGCGGGCTACTTCCCTACTTTCTCGCTTACGGGCTCGGCGGGATATGCAAGCGGCGAGTTTGACAGGCTGTTTACCGCAAGTGCGAGCACATGGAGCATCGGCGGCTCGCTCGTAGGGCCGCTACTTGATTTTGGCCGCCAAAAAAGGCGCGTAGAGCTTGCAAATTTAGAGCAAAATGCAAGCTTCATCGCATACGACAAAGCGCTTAAAACCGCTTTCGGCGACGTTCGCGACGCGCTGATAGGAGTGCAAAACGCCAAATTAAGACAGGCAAGCCTCGCCGATCTCGTCGCTTCGCAGAGCAAAATTTACTCAAACGCCTCGAGCAGGTATCAGGCGGGCTACAGCGACCATCTGGAGTTTTTGGATTCGCAGCGAAACCTACTTAGCGCGCAGCTAAACAAAGTGCAGACCGATCTTGACGTGCTAAGCGCGACGGTAAACGCCTACAAGGCGCTCGGCGGCGGCTTTAGCATAGAAGATAGCGAAATAAAGGCGCTTATCGGCGCAGAGAAGGATGTACAGCCCGATATGTCCACCTTCCCGAAAGATAGAATTTTTAATTAGCTTTTTAAATTTATCGGCGGCGCGAAATTTTAAAATACCCGCAAATTTAAAGCGCAGCTCGGTTTTTACGGTGCAAGCGGATGTATGAAAGAAAATCTGCTTGCGCTTTTAAAATTTAGCCCTGCGGCGGGCGGCAAGTCCAAATTTAAAAGATAATCTAAATTTTAAAATAGCCGCAGCAAGGTAAAATCGTCGCTCGACTGGGAGGTGCAAAGCGGCTGGGCTTCGCGGCGCGGTAGAATTTCTAAGCGGCACGGCGAAATTACAAGCAGCGCGATAAAATTTCAAACGCTGCGGTAAAATTCTAAGCGCCGCGTTTTAAATTTAAAGGCAAAACGGATTGCGCGCCAAAACGGAATTTGGCAAAATTTTAGATTTTCGCTATAATCACGACTTTTAATTTAGATGGGTGTCCGAGCGGTTGAAGGAGCACGCCTGGAACGCGTGTAAAGTGCAAGCTTTCGAGGGTTCGAATCCCTTCCCATCTGCCACTATCTTAAAATTTCATCCCCGCAAAGCTCTGAAATTTCGCTTTCCCACTCGGCGTAAATTTTATAAATTTAAAGCCAAAATTCCACCCTCGCCGCAAATTTAACGATCAAAGATAAAATTTCCTCTGCCGAAAATCAAACCCGAAAGCCGCCTAAATCTTATCTCTGCGCCCGCCGTTTACCGATATTGCGCTAAAATTCCTTTTAAATTTCACTTTGAAGGAGAGAAAAATGAGTGAAGAAAAAAGTTGTGCCTGTGCACACGCAAAATCCCAAAACGTAACCGATGCGCCGGGCAACAACACCGTATTTATGATCTGGCGCTTTGGTGCGGGCAAGACCGCCTGCAAAAAGGCTTTCGAGAGGCTTTGCGGTTTGGTGATAAATTTAAACAAAACCGCCGTTACGAGATTCGGCGCGGCTAGCGAAACAAGCTGCGTGCTGGGCGTGGGCTTTGAGGCGTGGAAAATGCTCGGCTTGCCGAAGCCTTTGCCGAAGGAGCTAAAAAATTTCGAAGAGATTAGGGGCGATAAACACGCTGCGCCCGCTACTGGAGGCGATATCCATATCCACATCAGAGCGGGGAATCAGGCCGTTTGCTACGATATGGCAAGCGAGATCAGAGCCGCGCTAAAGGACGTTGCGACCTGCGAGGAGGAGATCTGCGGCTTTAAATACTACGACGGGCGCGCTATCATCGGCTTTGTGGACGGTACCGAAAACCCCCAGGGCGCAGATCGCGACTTTTTCGCCAAGGTAGGCGACGAAGATGCGGCGTACAAGGGCGGCAGCTATCTTTTCGTACAAAAATATATCCACGATATGAGCGCGTGGAACGCCGCGGGTGTCGACGAGCAGGAGCGCGTCATCGGGCGCAGCAAACAAAACGATATCGAAATGAGCGAGGAGCTAAAGCCTAGCAACTCACATTCCGCCGCCGCCAACGTCGGCGACGACAAAAAGGTCGTGCGCGGCAATATGCCGTTTATGCAGGGCGGCGAGACGGGAACCTACTTCATCGCCTACGCAAGCACCTTTAGCACGCTGGAGTTGATGCTTGAGAGCATGTTTATCGGCCGCCCGCGAGGCAACTACGACCGCCTGCTTGACTTCAGCACTGCAAAGACGGGCGCGCTCTTTTTCGCTCCGACTTTCGATATGCTCGAGGCTTACGATGCGGGCTAAATTTAAATCACTTTAAATTTAAAGGCGCGCGATGTTTTGCGATCTAAGCCCGTATCAGAGCAGGCGCTGCAAAGATATCATAGAGGGCAAAGTCGAAAATAGTGAAAACGTCAGGGGTCTGATAGAGTTCATAGACGCTAAATTTAAAACTCGAGCGATCAGTGCGTTTTACGGCGCGGGCAGGGACTCGGCGTGGCTTAAGATCGTGCTTCGCTTCGATAAAGACGCCGCAAAAATCACCGATAAAAAGTGCATCGAGCGCTACCTCGCCCGCACGCCGCTTTTCGAGAAACTAAACAGACTTAAGAATTTTTATATCTCGGTCGAGTCCTTCGAGTCGCAGATCCGCACCGATCTGATCCAAGGCGCGGTAGAGGAGCTGCTGCGAAACCGAAACGAGCTTTTAGCGGCGCTTAAAATTTGGTATATCGCAGCGGTGTCCGACGCGCCCGTAGTTTTTTATTTCACGAGGCAGGACGCGGCGCACCGCGAAGGGGGCGGAAAGATAGAACGGCTGATAAGAAATTTGGTAGAGAAAGCGCAAGACGCCAAATACCTGAGCCACATGAAATTTAAGCTGTTTTTTGACAGCAAGGAGTTCGTGGATCTTGAGTGCGGCGGGAATTTGTTCTATTATTTTAAATAAAATTTAGCTAAGGAGCGAAAATGGATGCGAAGCTTTACAGAAGGTAACGCAGCTCTCGCGAGGGCTTGAGGAGGGCGGCGTGCAGAGCCTAAAAGCGGCACTTGAGGAGGGCGGCGACAAGGTTAGCAAGACGCGAGCTCGCGTGATCTTGGGCGAATACTACGTGATGAAAGGGGATTTCGCGCAGGCTAGGGAGCATCTAGGGTCCGTGGCGCAGGACGCCGAGCGACTGCGGGATCAATACGATGACCTGCTGGACGATGAAATTTGCAGAGCCGATATGATTTTGGATATGATCGAGCGCTTCGGGTTTTTGGCGGAGTAAAACGGCTAGCGATATGCGGCGGCACAGTAAACATCGCGGCAGAAGAGATAAAATTTTAAGATCGAAGCGAAATGTCGAAATACTCATTTGAAACTATAGAGTGGATGCTGCTAAATGCGTCCTTGAGGGCGGCGAGCCCGAGCTTAGCTTTCGCCTACGCGGCGCAGAGTATATGATCATCGCCTACGCCGATCTCGCTGCTCATTTCAAAGATGCGCGGACGAGGCGGGTGCAAATGCAAGCGGCGAGCGGTATTTCGCTACGCTGCGAGAGCTCTACGGCGCGCCGCAGATAGACGGACGCTCGCTAAAAGAGCTCTGGAGCGAGACGGATGAGTTTTACTGCTTTGATTTCGAGCCGTGAGGCCTCGAAATTTCATGCGGCGATGCGGCAAGCGTACGCGGTACCGATACGCGGCGCCGATAAATTTCAACGAAATAAAATTTTAAAAGGACGCAAGCTGGCTCTGCTTGGGATTGCATCGCTAAGGCGTGCGGCGCGAACGGCAAATTTAGCGCCGCAAAACGCCCGAGCCGCTAGCGGTAAATTTTAAAACGGGAGCAAAAAATTTAATGAAAAATTTTAACGATAAGCCGCAAAGACCGCAGCCGCCGCAGTCCAAACAAAGTGCCGAGCGCCGAAATCCGCCGCAATTTGACAATAAACCCCTCGTCGTCAAAGACTACAACATAATAGTATTCTTTATTTATAATCTATTCTTCGCTCCCTTGGCGGTACCGGTATTTCTATACATAGGGGATATTTTTCCATACTATACGCCGTTTGTTTACGTAGCATTCGCATCGTGTCCTATCTCAACAGCGCCCATACGCGCTTTGTTCATTTGACGGATAGGAGTATCAACTACGTTAATAAAGGCAAAATCACGAAATCTATAAAATTCGATGAGATATCGCTCATAAAGCTCACCGCCACGCCGCTATTCGGACATATCGTCCCCGCTAGAAATTCCGCAGGCATTGTGCTTTCGTTCATAGTGATAGGCGTTGCGTTTGCCGGATTTTTACAGAGCCTTAGGGGATTTATAATTTTTATTATGAGCCTGACGGCATTAGTTTTGCCTTTTTTCATAGCCAAACTGATTTTTTCAAAGATCACGGAGGGGAAATTTAGCTTCCGTGCGATCGATACTTTGATCATCTACGACGGCAAGGGCGAATTTATCAGTTTTATGATGAGCGGAGCGGACTTTGAAAGAGTTTGCCGCTACATGCTGAAAGAGCGGCAGATCAGCCCGTCAAAATTTCAAAAGCAGTTTGTGATATTTCAATAAAAAGGCTTATTAGGCGATATCGGCGTTAAAATTTCAAAAGTCGTTTCGACTTCTTAAATTGATTTCAAGTTAAATTTGGGCGTAAATTTTATAATTTCGCATACGTTAAAATTTTACGGCGTGCACGTTAAATCATACGATGCGCACGCTAAAATTTTACAGCGCGCGGTACGAAATTTCAAGACGCGCGGCGCGAAATTTGAAATTTCGCAAAATGCCGTGAATTTCAAAAAAATTCACAAAATTTTGCGGAGCCGCGAAATTTTAAAAGCTCCGCAAATTTAGCTTACGCTACCACCGAATGCCCGCTTCCAGCCAAAACTGCCTGCCCGCCTCATAGACCAGATCGAGCGAGGTGTCGCTGCTAAGTCTTGCTTTATTGCGCTTATTTAGGACGTTGTAAATGTCTAAATTCGTAAAAAATTCCACCTCGCCCGCCATCTTTTTAGCGTATCCGATGCGCGCATCCCAGCTGTAGCTTTTGCCGAGATTTACCTTTTCGTATTTATCGTATCTAGCAGGATACTTGCCCGCAGGCGTCCTGCCCGTGCGGGCGATCGCTTCTTGCGAGCCTTTAAACGAGAGGAAGTTATTCACGCTGATACCGTAGCTTGGAATTTTCGTGATGATGTTTAGGCTCGCAGTCCAAGGCCTAGCATAGTCCTGCGCTGGAAGCTCCGATAGCCTCATCAGCCTGCCATCGTATTCGACGATCTTTTCATCTTCGAGCGTTTCTCTATCAAGCGATATGTCATAAAGGGTGTTGTTCGTTTTCATCTTGATGTGCTCAAAGTCCAGCTCAAAGCCATTTAGCGTACCGAAGGCCTCATAATCATCGATCGTTTTAACGCCGAAGGTTAAAATTTTATTTTCGCTTCTGCCGTCATTAGTAAAGGTTTGATAGTTGTTTTGGTAGTTCGGATTCGGCGCTAGACCTAGATCTCTTCGCGTAGATTTGATGATCTGATCCCTGCCCTTGCGGCTTACATATTTGCCGAAAAACTCGAAATTCCCGAGCTTTTGCTTTGCCCCGAATACCAGCTCATCCTCATAAGGCACCTTTAGCTCGTTAAATTTAGTTAGAGACGGGTCTTTTGGCAGTTGCGTCCAGTTTTGCGTATAGGCATTGCGTGGACGCGTGTAGGTAGTGGCAAGACCCTCTCGCCCTTCCCTTAATTTATAGGTAAAGAGATTGCGTCCGTAGTAGCGGTTTGCGCCGAAGCTAAGAATCGAACCGCCGTCGCCAAAAATATCGTAGTAGCTGTTAAATCTCGGCGCCGCAGTCGTTTGCTTCATATAATCGTCCCTATTTAATCTTACGCCCGGTCGCAAGGTAAGATCGCCTATTTTTATCTCATCTTCCAGATAAACCGCCAAGCTTTTCATATCCACCTTGGTATTGCCCTTGTAATAACTTTTTCGCGTAAAAAACTGGCCGCTTCTACCACGCCTCGCAAAAGAATCGTCTATCGAGCAGAGCTCGTCATTCGGATCGCAAGCATTTACACCCGCAGGTAGCGGTGCTATTCCGCCAGCGGTCATAAACTCTTTTCTTACATTAAATTTAGCCTCTTGCTTTTTAAACTCAAAGCCTGTGATAAATCTATGCTTACTGCCGCCGAGATCAAATTCATTAAACTCCAGATCCGCGTTGTATGAAAGGCTCTTTTGAGTCTGATCAAGATCCCCAAAGCCGCCCTCTATCGCCGAAGCGGATAAAATTTTACTACCCCAATTCTTTACGTTTGAGTATTGCCAAGCCCTATAATATTCATTCTCGGCATCACGCGAACTCTCCAGCTTGCTGTAGGATAAAATTTGATTAAATCTAGCAAAATCGCCATCGTAGTCGGCTTTAAGCGCTAAATTTAAACCGCCCGATTTCATATCTGCGTATGAATCCTTGACGTGGTCGTTAAACATCTTGTTTCGCTCGGGCGCGTAGGTTACGCTAGGCGTGATAGTTAAGCGGTCGCTTGCATACCAAAGCGCTTTTAGGAAATAGTTGTCTATATTTCGCCTCTGAACTCGCTCGGTGATGGTCGTATCTGCGTTGTATCTTCTGTCGTAGGCCTTGAGCGGAATTTTACTTCTAGTATTTGTGTAGCCGAACATCAAACCCAGATCTTCGGTAACGGTGCCCTCTAAATTTAACCTAGTGATCCACTTATCGAATCTCGGCTGATTTAGCGGAGTAGCGGAGTTTTCAAAGCTCTGTTCATCGCCGTAGATATGGTACCTAGTCCAGCTATCCTCGGTGTGCTGCATTGAAAACTTGCCGTGAAAGCCCGCGCGCGGATCTCGCGTCTTAGCCTCCACTACGCCGCCGGTAAATCCGCCGTATTTGGCGGAGATGCCGCTATCGTGCACCTCGACGCTCCGTAAAAAATCGCTATCGATCGCCATACCTTGCGAGACGGAGTTCATCGTATCAAACGCCGAAAAGCGCGTAGGATTGCCGCCCGGATTTCTAGCGGGATCAAGATCGTTATTCATATTCGCGCCGTCAAGCATAAAGTTGTTTTGCCAATACTTCGCGCCGTTGATACTGATATTTGCGGGGCTGATCTCGCCCAGCGTCGTGCTCTGGCGGTTCGTGGAGCTGAATTGCACGTTTGGATTGGTGCGCAAAAGCTGCACGAAGTCGCCGTTGCCGCTAGGCATCGACTCGATCATCGTTCTGCTTATCTTTTGCGTACCGCCGTAGCTATCGCCGACGCTCGTAAGGCTCGAGTCGATGTTGCCGACGACGACTATTTCGGGAAATTTATAACTATTTATCGCCGCAGCGGAGCTCTGCGCGCCTGGGTTTTCTTTGGTAGAAACGCTCCTGGTTGCGTTATTTTCAGACGAATCCTGCGCAATGCTTAGACTGCAAAGGCACGCCGCGACTATCAAGGAGCGTGCAAGCCCCCCCCCGCAGCGATTTTGAGTGGATTTCTCGCCTTTTACGGAAGCGGAATAATTGCGGCCTGCGCCGCTTTTACATGGCTTACAGGCCCAAAAACCGACAATCATCTTTTCTCCTTTTTTGAAAATAAAAATTAAGACTGAGGAAATTTAGCCAATAATATTTTAAATTTCAATAAAAGTGATAACAATTATACGACTTATGCAATCAATAGAAAAAATGTAACAAAATAGCGATATATCGGCGAGATAAATCTATTTCAAAATAAAATTTACCTAAAATCTATGCACGGTACAGATGGGCTTAATTGAGTTTTATTCTTGGGTATATTTTTAAAGCACATAAATTTGCGGCGCCGAAATTTGCCGTGCAAGCGCCGTTAAATTTAAACGCACCTAGCAAATTTAACGAGCAAAATTTAGATGCGCCTAGCCTGTTAAAATTTCGGCGCATTTATCCTCACCGTCTCATCGGTGTCAAAAATATATGTCTGCGCGGCCTCCGCGATATCCTTTGGCGTGATGGAATTTATGATCTTTTCAAACGCCTTAAAATCGGCGATCTCCTCATTCCAAAGCGCGTATTTTACGAGCGCGTCGTTCCAAAACTCCGGGCTTTCGCGAGCGGTACGCGCCGTGATAATCTGGGATTTTTTAAAATTTTCAAGATGCCGCGCTACGTCCGATCCGCCGCCTGCGATTTCTGCAAAAATTTCTCTAATTGCGGATAAAATTTGATCCGTATTTTGCGGCGCGCAGGAAAACGAAATATGAAGGCTCGAGTGCCCGTACGGGATGCGGCTTAGGCTCGAAGCGACCGAAAAGCCGTAAGTACGCCCCTCGTCCTCTCTGATGCGCTCTCTAAGTGCTTCCTGAAGCACCGAAGCTAGGGCTGAAATTTTAATTGCATTTTCAAGCGAGTATGGAGCGGATCTGTTTATCGCGGTAAGCGCGACGTCGCTTCTAGGGGAGTTTTGATAGTTGCGCATAAAAACGTGCCGTCCGCTTAAGCTGCGGATACCGTCGTCTTTAAAATCCTCGCGTTCGCCGCGAGCGGGTAGGTTCGCCAGATATTTTTTTATGAGGGCTTCGGCGTCTTTTAACTCAAAATCGCCGCTAAGTACGAAAGTGTAGGATGCGGCGTTGCTAAATTTATCATAGATGATCTTTTTCAACTCCTCCGCGTTAAGAGCTTTGATCTGCGCGGCGCTTAGCGGGCGCATTCGCGCATTGCCGCCGTAAAAAAACTCGCTAAATTCCCTGCTAAATTTATATCCGGGCAATTTCTCGTTTCGCGCAAGCTCATCGAGCGATTTGATCTTTAAATTTTGCAGCGCTTTCTCGTCCGTGCGCGGAGAGCTAAGCTCTAAGTTTATCGCTTCCAGCAGCCATTTTAGATCCTGCGAGCCGCAGCTTCCGTAAAATCCGTGCGAGAATGCGGAGATGTTTTTGCGGTAATTCACCTGCCGCCCGCTTAAAATTTGCGAAATTTCATAATTGTTAAAATCGCCTGCGCCGCTTTCGTTTGAAAGCATCGCGGCAAAACTGCCAAGTCCCGGATGCGCTAGATTGGACATTCCGCCCCTGCTTACCGCGGCAAACGAGATGAAATCCTTGCGCGTCTTAAGCGGCTTTAAGATCACGGTCGCGTTATTTTCAAGCAGATAGGTATAAAATTTAAATCGCGGCTCAAAACTCTTGCTTAAAATTTTGCCCTCAGGCAGGTTTTTAGAAACCAAGCTACCCGGCAGCTTTTTATGCGCGGCATGCGTATTTATCGCTCTAGCGTCATCCTGCAGCTTCTTAAATTTAGCCTCATCCAGATTATATCCGGAGCCGCTAAAAGCGCTTGCATGCACCTCGCCTAGGTCCGTAAGGCGCTTAAATTCTAAATTTAGCTCCTCCAGGCTGATCTCGCGCAGCAGCTTTACCTCCAAATCCCGCTGTTTTGCGGCGCTAGGCAGGACGGCTCCTGATTTTACGGCATGAAGAATCTCCCTTGCAAAAAACGCGGAATTTGCGCTTTTTTTGCGCTCAAAGGCGCTGTGCCGCGAGCCGATCAAAGCATCCTTCGCAAGGGCGAAATCGCGCGCATCAAAGCCGCTATCTCGCAAGCCTTTGATTAGCCCGAGCGCCTGCGAGATCGCGCCGTCAAAATCTCGGCCCAAAACGGCAACGTCGAAGCTATAGATCGTTTTTTGAAACTGCAAATTCGATCTGGAAAAATTAACTCGCAGCAGCGCGCCTTCGCTAGCCTTCGCTCGCTCATAAATCGTAGAGATGAGGCTTGAGATAAGCTCGCTTTTTAAAATTTTTCTCGTATTCGCATCGCTGCTTGGGGGCGCAAATTCCTCCCAAAACGAAATTTTGACGGAATTTAGCGACGTTTCGTTCGTATCGTAATTGTAAATTTTCAAACCCTGCCTAGGCGGAATGCCCATATCCGGACGGGTGTAGGAGTTTGTATTTTTAAGAGGCGAAAAATTTTGCTCTAGCAGTTTTAAAATTTTATCCCTTTTAAAATCGCCCACGGCTATAAATTTCATAGACCTGGGCTGGTAAATTTTTTGATAAAGCTCCTTGATTCGCTGCGCGCTTACGGATTTTACGACCGCCATATCGCCGATCGGCGCACGATTAAAATACGCGCTGCCGCCGTAAAGCTCCTCATCCATCCGCTCGTAAAGCCTCGCGATCGGCGTATCGCGACTGCGCGCCTCCTCGATTATGACGCCTCTTTCTTTTACGAGCTCGAGCGGATTAAACTCCACTCCGTCCGCAATCGAAGCAAAAATTTTAAAAACGTCCTTTAAATTTTCTTCGCTAACCGCGATGTTAAGCGTGTAAATCGTGCTGTCATAGCCCGTCTGCGCATTTACGTCAGCGCCGAATTTCACGCCTAGGCTCTGCAGCTTTTTGATAAGCTCGTTTTTGCTAAAATCGCGACTTCCGTTAAAGGACATATGCTCGATGAAGTGCACAAGCCCGCGCTCATTAGAGCTCTCATCGATCGAGCCCGCATCCACGATCAGATAGAAAACGGCGGAATTTTTAGGCACGGAATTTTCTAAAATATAGTATTTAAACCCGTTTGGCAGCGCCCCCCGCAGGACGGCTCCGTCCCACTCAAGAGCAAAAGCTCCCGCACAAAGCAGTAAAAATAGTAAAATTTTTCGCATTTAAAGCCCTTTATTTATTTCTAGTAAAATTCCGCCTCGCAGACCTTTCGGCAGACTTTTCTCTTTCGGCTTATCAAACTGCCTGTCTGCGCCATTCTGCGCTATTTTTTAGATTTATTCGCTTTGACCCGTCAGCCTGCGATATTTCTTAAATTTGCCAACTTTTAAGCCGCATGCTCGCGCGCCGATCTTCGGTCCGCTTCGCGAGTTTACCGGCTCTGGCTCCATACTGAGCAGCTTCTCTCATTTTGTGCATCGCCCGAATTGGCAAATGCATCGATCTTGGTCTGCGAGGCGGCGCGACAGCATGGCGGCATGGGCGCAAATTTTAAAATTTACTTGCACCCGGGCTAAATTTAAAAAGCGCGAATCGGTAAATTTTAAAATTTTACGCCAAGCGCGGCGGGCTGCTAAGCTTTGAAATTCTATAGCTAAATTTCGCAATTATCTTTCACATTCGCTTTTATGACCAGACGGACAAACATTTAAATTTGACATCGCCCTACTCTCGCTACGCGCTATTTTAGCACGTATCGATCAAACAAACCGCTGACGCACGATCTTGGCATCTTTGCCGTATGCTATTCTGTTTCCCATCTATAAAGGCACCGTCGCAAACTGCCGTTTGCTACAAGATAAAATTCTAGCCTAAAGAGCATTAAATGAAAATTAGTATAAATAAAATGTGAATTTTTTGAAGTAAAAGGGAATTTCGGGTTAGATAAAATGGCCGGGAGATAGGGATTCGAACCCCAGGAGGCTTTCACCTCAACGGTTTTCAAGACCGCCGCTTTCGACCGCTCAGCCATCTCCCGATTAAGGGCGGGTAGACCCCGCCGAAAGTTTGCGCAGATCAAGATCTACACGCGCAATTTATTCGGTTTTTTCTCCGACCCACTCGGCGCCGTTGTGAACCTTTTCTTTGGTCCATTGAGCCGCGTTGTGCGAGTCCTCTTTTACGCCGTGCCAAGTATTAGAGCACCCGCTAAAAACCATCAATGCCAAAAGAGCCGCTAGTATGTATCTCATAATAACTCCTTTTTAGGATCTGGAGGCGACACCCGGATTCGAACCGGGGATCAAAGCTTTGCAGGCTCATGCCTTACCACTTGGCTATGTCGCCGCGCCGGCTTATTAGGTGGTGCCCGGAGCCGGACTTGAACCGGCACGGAAAAAATTCCGAGGGATTTTAAGTCCCTTGCGTCTACCGATTCCGCCATCCGGGCACGTTTAATACAAAACAGAATGTAAAATGGAGCGGGAAACGAGAGTCGAACTCGCGACATCAACCATGGCAAGGTTGCG
>NZ_CALIMQ010000245.1 GCF_938045535.1 uncultured Campylobacter sp.
CATTAATTACAAAGTAAAACACGCGAAAGAATTCCTTAGTGGCGGCAAACACGTCAAGCTTCGCGTATTTTTAAAAGGGCGCGAGATGTCAAGCCCGGAAATCGGCGTAAATTTGCTCAATAAAATTTGGGACGAATTTTTCGCAGAAGTTGCCGATCGCGATAAGGCGCCCGCGCTAGAAGGTCGCTACGTAAATATGCTGATCACGCCGAAAAAGGCGTAGCGTAAATTTAGCGGTATTTTGCGCCGCGTGCGGCAAAATTTTAAAATTCACGCGCTGTTTTTTTCGCTGTGCAGCGGAGAAAATTTAAACTAAATAGCGTAGTTTTAAAATTTAATGCGGGCTAAGTTTATCTCTAAATTTAGCCCTTTAATTTGTATAAAATTTTTCAAATTAAGCGAAACCGAATCTTAATCGAGCGGCAAAATTTAACTTTAAATTTATCTTGCGTTAATTTAAGCTCTAAAATTCCTTAAATTCAAATTTTTCAAAGAAACTTTATTATATACTTCCTATTCACTTTAAAAAAAGGACGACCATGCCAAAGATGAAAAGCGTGCGCGGCGCCGTCAAGCGTTTTAAAGCGGGCAAAAACAAGATCAAAAGAGGCTCGGCATTTCGCAGCCACATTTTGACGAAGATGTCTCAAAAACGCAAGAGGAATTTGCGCGAGGCCCAATACGTCGATTCTACGAACGTATCTGCGGTTAAAAAAATGCTTTGCAAATAGTGCGAAGTTAGTTTTTGACGAAAGTCATTCAAACTCCCCTAAATTTATGGATTTTAGGGCAAGATCCCCAAGGGACGCCGATTAAGAAAGGATTAATATGGCAAGAGTAAAAACGGGCATCGTTAGACGCCGCCGTCACAACAAGGTGCTAAAGCTTGCGCGCGGATTTTATAGCGCAAGACGCAAACATTTCAGAAAGGCCAAAGAGCAGCTAGAAAGAAGCCTCGTTTACGCCTTCCGTGACAGACGCGCGAAAAAACGCGATTTCCGCAGACTTTGGATAGTGCGCATCAATGCAGCTTGCAGGCTAAACGACATCAGCTATTCTAAATTTATAAACGGACTGAAAAAAGCGGGCATCGAGCTTGATAGAAAAATTTTAGCAAATATGGCTATGAACGACCCCGAAGCTTTCGCAACCGTCGCAAAGAAGGCAAAAGCGGCATTAAAATAAGCTTTAAAATTTAGCCGTCTTAAGACGGCTAAATTTTTAAATTTCGACAAAGTTTTTAATTTTAAAAGCGCGTCCGCAAATTTGTCGAAATTTAAGAATTTGGGTAATTTTATTTGAGGCGGTGCAGAATGCTAAAGTCTTTGAAAAAAATCGTATCTCTTGCGCTTGTCGGTGCAGCAGGGTTCGGCTATGCGAGCGAGCAGAATTCCTGGAGCTATGCAAACGCGCAAAAATCACCTTCCAACAACACTTCCCGTTCCGATGTAATGAGCGCTGCGGATAGCTTGGGCGCGAAATTAAGCAGGCGCGACGCGGCTAGCGATAGCTCCGCGAGCGACGAGTATGAAAACTCATTTCGTATCAAGCTCGAGTATGCAAGGGGCTTTGCCAAAAAGGGCTCATATTCGGGTAGGCTTAATAATCAGCGCGTTATGATGCCTGCGTTTCGCTGGACGGGCAATAGCGGCGTAAATGCCGAGTTTTGGAACGGCATTACCAATATAGGCGGCGCGCTGGTTCCTTATGTGGCTTTCGGCTCTTACGAGGCGGCGATACCGGGCGATCAAACCACGCAATATCTGGTCAGAAGAGACGAAGACGCAGTCCAGATGAAGCGAAATATCGCGGAGGGCATATCAAATTTAGGCTATACCTATACTAAAAATTCTACTAGAAATCTAAATTTAGTCTATGCCGATATTGATAATTTCGTAAATTTTTACGGCAGAGAAAATATCGCAGGATACTTCATCGACGAGGTCAATACCGAAAACAATCCCGCAACTATTGCCTATATGGCTAATATCTACAATTATATCAAGACTAAATACCCGGGAATGCTCGTTTTGGCAAACAACGGCTGGGGCGTGCGCGACGCCATAGCTCCCTATGCGGACGTTTGGATGCTGCAAGAGGTGAGCGCGGACGACTACATAAACCACTATCGTCCTAGAACCTCTGAGTTTGAAAAAGACCCCGCAAATTCCTCTAAAATTTTGCATGTCATATACAACGCAAGACCAGATCAATACGACGAGATTATAAGGCTATCTCGCGAGCGTAACGCGGCAAATCTATTCATCACCTCCGATACGAATGCCTATCCTAGCGGATATGACGATCTGCCTACCTATTTTGAAGCACTGATGCTGGCGATCAATAACTTCACGCCTAAAAACGGCAACCTGTTTTCGCAGGTCGCAAGAGGCGGCAACCGCATAGGCATCGAGATGCCGCGCTCGAAGGTCGATCTGGATCTTACCAAGCTTGCAAGAAATTCTGCTTATAAAAATTTAACCGACACCGACGGGCAGGAGTTTAACGTAAACGTAAGCGCGATCGGAAACTACGGCGGAGATTACAAAGACCGCTCGGGCGGCGTCAAATACGATCACAAGAGCGACGGAATTTTACTCGGAGCCTCCAAGAGAGTGGATGATCTTACGCTGGGCGTGATCTTTGGGTATCAAAAATCTGACGCTTGGTATGAGGGTAAATTCGACGGTGTCAAAGAAAACATCAAATCCTACGAGCTCGGTCTGGCGGGCAGATATGACTTTAACGAAAACGTGGATCTGGCGGTAAATTTAACATATTCGACAAACGATCATAAATTTGAAACCAACAACGGATTCGGCGCTATCCACGGCGCGAAATACAAATCGCAAATTTGGGATTTCAGCACGAGAGCAGGATATAAATTTTTATTTGAAAACGGCTATATTAAGCCATATTTAGGGCTTGGAGCGATTAGGGTGAACGAGGATGCGATCTCTAGGCTTAAATTTGGCTCCGCTTCAAAAACCGCGCCGAACGGCACCGCGGGAATTTACGCGATCAAGGCTTTTGGTGATCTGCAGATATTCGCAAATGCGGAGTACGAGCATCGATTTAGCGGCGATTCGTATCATGCTAGCAGAAAGTATTCGGACAGGTACGACGTCGAGGGGCTTGATTATTCTAGCGGCGTGTTTAACGGCGCGATCGGACTGAAATATAAGATTTTTCAAAGCATCGGACTCAGCGCATCGTATGAGCTAAGCGAGAGCAAAAACAGCCTGGCAAGAGCCGCTTTCGACGTGGAATTCTGATTTTAATCGGACTCAGCCCAAGATAGGCAGCTTGAAGCACGATTGTAAATTCCTCTTTGCCGCAAAGCGAAAATTTTATAAAATTTGCGGCTAAATTTTACCTGGGCTTTGCTGCGAAATTTTAAAATTTCGACCGTGGATTTTGCTTGCATATTTTCTCGCTTTTAAATTTCATACACTATCGCTTTTTATGCTACTTTCAATATAAAAATAGTGTGGAATTTTGCTGTAGAATTTTGCACGTGTCTTTTAACGGTATTAAATTTTAAAATAGTGCTGCTTTAAATTCCGTGATTATGAAATTTTAAAATTTTAATCTGGTTCGATAAAGAGATTTTGCTAGGCGGCGGGATTATAAAAATTCTAAAGTAATGGTCCGCGTGGAATTAAAAGGTCAATCCGGATTAATTAAAATCGCTAAGGCTAAGACGATGAGGTAGAATTTTGCGGATCGCTCCGCAAAATTTAAGAAAGATTATTTTAGCTTGTCTAGTTCGATGATGTAAGGCACCGAGTTTACCCCCGCACCGAAGTATTTGGCAGCTAGGGCTTTTGCAGCATTTAGCTCGGCAGCGCTTACGTCTTTGGCGCCTGCTTTGTTATCTTCAGCGTAATATTTTTTAAAAACCGCTATCTTTTGCTCGTCGGTTTTAGCATTTTTGATCTCTTTGTAGATGAGCGCGGATTTTGCGTGGCCGTCATCGCCGTGAACGGAGGTCATGACGATATCGACATTGTTATTTTTTAGCGTTTCTTCAATCCTTGCCATCTCTTTGCGGCAGAATGGACACAAGGCGTCCGTCAGCATCAAAATCGTAGGCTTTTTAGGATCGTTTCCTAGCTTGATGATATTGTCTTTACTCTCCGCTTTGAAGACCTTACTTAGCTGTCCTGCGATGCGGTCTTGTTTGATCTGCTCCTTATAGACTACGCGTTTTTTAGGATCGATGATATCGGTAAAGATCAGATCGCCTTGGGTGAAGATGATCTCCTCTTGCGACATATTGCCTTGAGAAATCTTTAAAACGACCGCTTCAACGCCCTTTGGCTCGCTAAGTGGGATGCGCTCGGCGACCTTTATTTCGATGCCTTGTGGCGCGCCGCCGTAGATGGATAGAATTTCGCTGTCGCTTAGAGCCGCGTTTAGGCTCGCTGCGAGCGCAACTGAAGTTAAAATAGCTTTTTTCATTTTTTTCCTTTGCAAAAAATTCCGCGCATTGTAGTGCAAAATTTTAAATTTTTACTTTTTCAAATAGCGCTTATTGTCGATCGTCACGATATTTCCCATCTTATCGAGGTATTCGAGGTAGCAGATTACGAATTTTCTGCTAAGCCCAAGCTCCTCTTTGGCGTTTGTGACGTTTACGAAGCCCTCTTTTTCGATGATTGCGTAGAGGCGTTTGATCGCTAGGGCTAAATTTTCGGCCTCGACGAAGAGATTGTGCGCGAGACGGACGACCTTTTTGGCGTATGTTAGCTTTTTTAGCGCGTCATCGCCGCTTTCGCGGTCGATCTCTAGCTCGTCGTAAATGTTATACGGCGCAAGCGGCGCGATACCGCCCTTTTTGATGAGATCAAAAATTTTACTTTCCAGGCTCTGTTTGAGCGCGTCAAAATCCACCCCGGATTTTACGTAAACTCCGCCCTTTTTGGAGATGATGCCGCCTCGCTCAAGCTCGCTAAGCGCGCGCGCAGCAAGATCTTCGCTGGCCCACGAGAGCTTTAGGGCGATCGAAGCGGGCGAAAAGATCGCGTAGTCGTTTTTTGAGACGATAAATTTTATGAGGCTTTTCACGTCCTCGATCGCGCTTAGATCGTAAACGCATAAATTTGCCTCGTCAAAATACGTCCCTTCTAAGCCGCGCGCGATCTTTACCGCTTCGTCGTACTCCATCCCGAAGCGCTGATACGCCGAAAATAGCCCGAATCCATGCTTGTGAAAGAGGCTTAAAATTTTAAACGCTTCGGTGAAATTTCGCTTCAAAAGCGCGGTGAGAAGCACGGCTTTGCTCTGCTTTTTTAGCGGCTCGACTACGGCGTTTAGCACGCGTCCGCCGCCGATTACGCGCGAGTTTGACAAGCAGACGAATGGCTCGCCGAATTTCAAAAACATCGTTTTGTCAAATTTAAAGCTTACGAGCTTCTCGCCGCCTTCAAGTTCTTTTAAAATGAGCGCTTTTGCCGCGCTTTGCTTGCTTCCGACGCAAAACAGCACGTCTTGGTTGTGTGAAATTTCGCCGCTAAAGGTGCAGTCGGCTTCATTAAAGCCGCGAAAAAAGCCTTTTTTGGTTAAAATTTGCCCCTTTTGCAGCTCGCTCGTTTTGGCATCTAAACTTAGCGCGACGCGGTTTGGAGCCTGCGCTAGCGGCGTATCCTCGTCGTGGATCTGCACGCTTTTGACGTTAAAAATTTTACCCAGATCGCAGTTATAAAGCTTTTCGCCCTTTGAAATCGCGCCGTTAATGAGGCTGCCCGTTACGATGGTGCCGAGCCCCTTGAGCGAAAAGACGCGGTCGATGTAGTAGTGCACCACGCCGCCTCCTTGGCGCTGCGCGGGCTTGATATTAAAGAGATAATTTTTCAGCTCGGCGATGCTTGCGGGATCTTTTATGCTGATAAAAAAGGTGTTTAAAATTTGCAAATCCTTAAATTTACCGATGTATTCCTTGCACTGCGCCGCAACCTCCGCCTTGCGCGCGTCGTCGGTTAGATCGCACTTGCTGATACACAGGATCACGCTTTTTACCCCAAGCAGCGATAAAATTTGAATATGCTCTTTACTTTGCGGCATCAGCCCGTCGTCTGCGGCGACTACTAGCATCGCAGCGTCGAAGGCATACGCGCCGCTAATCATCGTCTTTACTAGATTTTCGTGTCCCGGCACGTCGATGAAAGCGACGTTGGTATCCCCCGAGCGCAGATGCGAAAAACTAAGATCGATCGTGATGCCACGTTCTTTTTCGCTCGGCATCCTATCACCCTCAAAGCCGTTTAGCGCCTTGATTAACGCGGTCTTTCCGTGATCGATATGGCCTGCGGTGCCGATGATTACGCTATTCATAAATTTCTCCGATCTTTTTTATTAAATCTTGCAAGTCGCTTTTTAAAACCGATCTGAAATCGAGCAAAAATTTATCATCCTCGATCCGCCCGATTATGCCAGCAGCGCGAAATTTTGCCTGCGTGCTTTGCGGGTCTGCGCCATCTAAGATCGCAAGCGCGACGCTAGGGTAGGATGCGCTCGGCATCGTGCCGCCGCCTACGAAGGTGGTAGTAGGCACGATCTGCGATTTTACGCTGATGCGAGATTGAACTAGCTCCGCTCGCTCACGCAGCTCGTCCAGGCTCAGATGGATCTGATCTATCGTCGTGATGAGGTGAAATTCTTTATTTATATACGCTTTGATCGTCTCGGCAAGCAGGCTTAGCGTGATCTTATCCACGCGCAGCATTCGCAGTAGCTGGTTTTTTCGCAGGCGCGCGATGAGCTGCCGATCTCCTAGGATGATGCCGCACTGCACGGAGCCGAAAAGCTTGTCGCCGCTAAAGCTAAGCAGCCGCACGCCGCTTTTTAAAAGCTCAAAAATAGATGGCTCACTTTTGCCTAGCCCAAATCCCAGCTCGCTCGCGTAGCCGCTTCCAAGATCGTAATAATCGATGATCTCGTTAAAATTGTCCTCTTTTTTCATGCTAAATTTTGCAGGAGCAATTTTAGAAGCTTGAGCGAAAATTCCGTTCTCGCCGTCTTCATGAAAGCACTCGCTCTTTTCGGACGGCTCGCCGCTATTTAAATTTAGAGCATTCGCAGAACTATCTGCCAAGCTTAAATCATTCGCCACGGAATTTAAAATTTCGCCCGTCGCATCCGAAGAGCCGCCGCAAAGATCCGCTAAATTTTTAAAGCTTGCCGCTCTGAGCGCTAAAAATTCCTCTTTTTTGCGCGTCGCTTTTCGTGCCAAGGCCGCAATTTCCGCAGCGCTTACGCTCGAGCTGAAGCCTGAAATTTTAAAATTTGAGCGGTGCACCTTCATCAAGATCGCCGTGTTTTCATTGATCGCTTCCTCGTAATCGTCTAGCTTGGTTTTGTTCGTAGTACCGATCTCCACAAGCTTTGCGCCAGAGTTTGCCATCACTTCGCTTACCCGAAAGCTCCCGCCGATCTCGACTAGCTCGCCGCGGCTTACCACGACTTCGCGTCTGCGCGCGAAAGTATTTAGCACCAAAAATACCGCCGCAGCGTTGTTATTGACCACGAGCGCGTCCTGCGCGCCGAAGAGCTCGCTGCACAAAAGCGCTATGTAATCGTATCTGTTGCCGCGCGCGCCCTCGGATAGGTCGTATTCTAAATTTGAATATGAGGTGATGATCTTTTGCGCGCGGGCTAAAATTTCGGCGCTGATGACGCTGCGGCCGAGGTTTGTGTGTAGCACGACGCCGGTTGCGTTAATGAGCGGTTTGAGGCTTAAGCTTTGAAATTTTTCGTAGCGCGATTTGATGCGTGCGATGATCTCGCTTTCGCTTGCGAGCTCGCCTCCTTGCAGCACCTTCCTGCGTGCTTCTTCGATGAGCTCTTGCGCGATTTTGATGATTTGCGGGCGGAGGCAGTTTTGAAACTCCTGCGCATTTGCGATTTTGTCGATTTTGGGTAGTTTGATTCGTTGCATTGCGACCCCGATGCCTTAAAATTTAGGCGATTTTATCATTTAAAGCTTTGATTTTGCTTTATCTATAAAATTATTAATTTAAATTCGATTTACTTTAAGTGCAGAATTTAAAAGCTGTTTAGAAAATAAGAGTAAAACCCGCCTAATTATCAATTTAGGATATATTATGAAAGAACATGGATTTTACGCCGTGGGGCTAAAAGATGTCGTCTTAAGCGACGATATCGAAATTTGCGGCGATGAAGAGGAGGCAAAAAATGAGGAATTTATCGTCGCCAATTCACCGAAATTAAAGGCGCAAATTTATGCGCCCGAGATAAATTTTTATATAGAAAATTCCGCAGATGAGCCGCTTCAAATCGCTAAAAACGTAGATATTTTGTATCGCGCCAAGGATATTGCCTTCGACGGTGCGCTAGATAGCGACTATCAAAAGCCCGTCGGCAAAAACGTAATTCTCGCCTGTGATGAGCCGCGAGAGGATCTTGTGAGGCTACTTAGGCAGCACGGATTTAAGGTGATCGCGTTAAGCAGAGCCGAGATTAAGTTCGTCTACGGCGAGATTGGCGATCTCGCGGTTACGATTTTAAGCGAGCGGGATGAGGTTGAGACTGAGGCGGATTTTTTCTTGATTAGCGGCGCAGCGCCATATCAGCTACGACAAAGCGGCTGCTACGAGATCTCGGGGCTAAAAGATGATGAAATTTTAGAAATTTTAAATTCCAAAAGCCCGGTTTATCATTATAAGAATTCCACGATCTTTGATCCTGCAATCTGCCAGTATCAAGGTAGACGAAATGAGCTGCGCGCGCCGTGCGTGGAGGTTTGCCCTACAGTGGCGATTTTGAAAAACGACGAAAAGCGCGAGCTAGTATTTTCGCACATCGACTGCATCGGTTGCGGCGTGTGCGTGAGCGTCTGCCCTAGCGGTGCGCTGAAATTTGCCAAGCTGCCCCAAAGCGTATTTGGCGAGATCGCAAAGCTCTATGCAGGCAAAATTCCGCTTCTTATCGCAGAGAGCGAAATCGAGTCCGCACCCGCAGCGCAGCTTCCGTGCGGCGTGCTGCCGTTTGGAATTTTTGGAAGCAAGCAAATAGATGAGGTAAATTTGCTAAGCGCTATGCAGGAAAGCGGCTCGAGCGTGATCGTTTACGGCGCGGACGCGGGCGAGGGCACGCGCGAGGCGGCGGAGCTCATCAATGGAATTTCGCGCGCGATCTACGGCAAGGACGCGGTATTTTTAGCGCGAAATTTAACCGAGTTGCAAGAGGTGCTAAAGTGGGCGCAAAGCTCTCAGCCCTGGGTGTTTAGCTTAAACGAACAGGGTCTTAGCAAGAAAGAAATTTTTTCCAAACGCGTAAGCGCGATGGTTGGCGAGGGTAGCTTCGGCACCGTAAAAAGCGGAGAGTTGCTAAAATTTGGCAAAGTAAACATAAACGAAGCAAACTGCACGCTCTGCCTTAGCTGCGTGGGCGCCTGTAACACCGGCGCGCTGTATGCCGACAATAGCGACAATTCGATTAAGCTCAATGCCTCGCTTTGCACGACGTGCAACTACTGCGTGCTAAGCTGCGCCGAAAAGGATACGATCGAGCTTGAGCCTTGCGGCGTGGAGCTTGAGCCGGGATTTTTTAATTACAAAATGCTAGCTAAAGATGAGCTTTTTAAGTGCATTGAATGCGGTAAGGAATTTGCGACGAGCAAAGCCGTGATGAAGATCGCGGATATGATGGGCACGCATTTTGCAAACGAGCCTGAAAAGATGAAGACTCTTTTTTGCTGCGGCGATTGCAAGGCGAAAATAATGATAAAAAAGCAGATAGAAGATGCTAGAAAAGGGGCAATGTAATGGATGCGAATCTACTTCAAGCAAGAAGCTACTACTACGAATTTTTTGCAATTCCGTTTTTTTTCTATGAAACAGATACGAAATTTAAGCGCTGGCAGCAGCAGCTGGAGTTTTTACGTAGCTCGCCCATCGTGCCTAGTGATGAGGCGGAATTTCAAAATTTAGCGAAATTCGACTTTGCGGCGTTTAAAAGCGAGCAAAATTCCGTGCTTTTTGATTTTTCATACGCCAACGTGCCGATGAGTGCGAGCTTCTACGACGAAGGACGCGACGACGGGCGTATGCGTGTCGCGGTAATCGACGTGCTAAAAAAGAGTAAATTTCGCCGTAATATGGAGCTTTGCAAGGAGTGCGAGGACTATGTGGGATTTATTTTTTACCTGCATTCAACTCTACTTCGCGACGCGGCTGCAAAACACAGCGCGGTTTTAAACGGACAAAATTCCGTGGCAAACGAGCAAAATTTTACGAATAGCGCGAGCTTGACGGCGCAAGAAGGAAAAAATTCTGCAGATTCGCATGGCAGTAAAAATTTTACAGGCCCGCAGGATGGTAAAAATACTGCGAGCGCGCAATGCGCTAAAAATTTCATCGGTGCGCAAGACGGCGAAGCGCTGGCGTTAGAGCTTTTTACGAATGTCACCAACAGCTTTGTGGATGAGTTTAGCGAGCTTTTGTGCGGGCATGTGCGGGCGGATTTTTTCAAATCATTAGGCGCACTAATGAGAAGCTTTTTTGCGCTTGAGCGCTCGCTTTTAGCGCTTGCCGCTCCGCAAAAGAAAGATCGCAGCGTCGTTAAAGAAGCGATCAAAAAAGGCGGCTATCAAAATAAATTTACCAATCCGGAAGATATTTTTGATCTGGATTGATAAATAAAATTTTTAACCGAAATCTTATACGCAAAAGCAGAATTTCGGTTAAATTTTAAACTTGCAAGCTCGAGTTTTGCGAGTAGTTTTTTAGTTAGAACTTTATATTTTGAATTTTAAATAAAATTTAAAAAGTAACTTAAAATTTAATTTCCATCTCACTGCCTTTTCGTTATAATTCATTAGACTTAAATCCTGTAACAGGCGTTACTACAATAAAAGATTTAAAGCGATTTCTTCACAAAGGAAAACCATGGAGAACAAACGCAGAGATTTTCTTAAAAAATCTCTAAAAATCGGCGCAGTAGGTGCCGTGGGCATTGCCGCATCTCAGGCTCTAGCAAAAAGCGAGCAGGATTACGGTGATACCGTTCGTGGCAAATCGCCGAAAAAAGAGGTGCTTTACTGGGAGAGTGAAGCGTGGAAAAAATACTATAAAGTAGCTTACTAGGAGAATTTTCATGAGTGAGAATGCGATCGGAAGGAGATCGTTTTTGAAACTCGCCGCTTTAGGAGCGAGTAGCGTAGCTGCGTTTGGCGAAAATAATACGCTAAGAGCCGCTACTGAGCAAGAGATCAAAAATCCATTTCCAGGTTCCGTTATGAAGCGAACGATATGTTCGATCTGTTCCGTAGGCTGCGGTATCGAGGCTCAAGTAGATGAGAGCACCAATACCTGGATTCGCCAAGATATGGCAGTAGATCACCCGATCTCGCAGGGCAGTCACTGCTGTAAGGGAATCGATCAAATCGATCTAACCAAATCTAAAATGCGTCTTAAATATCCGCTCAAAAAGGTTGGCGGCAAGTGGGAGCGCATAAGTTGGGAGCAAGCCGTTGATGAAATCGGCGATAAAATGCTTCAAGTCCGCAAAGAGGACGGCCCCGATAGTGTAGTATTTCTGGGTTCGGCTAAATTTTGTAACGAGCAGGCATATTATTTTAGAAAATTTGCAGCCTTTTGGGGTACAAACAGCAACGACCACGTAGCCAGAATTTGACATAGCGCAACAGTCGCCGGTGTGGCGAATACTTGGGGTTATGGAGCTATGACAAATCACGTAGGCGATATGGCGAAAAATTCTAAAATGATCCTTTTCATAGGTGCGAATTCTGCGGTTGCAAATCCCGTGGGGGCTATGAAGCATGCTCTTCAAGCTCGCGATAGAAACGGCGCGAAAATCGTCGTCGTCGATCCAAATTTTACTAGAACTGCGGCTAAGGCCGATATGTATATTAGAATTCGTCCGGGAACCGATATAGCATTTGTGTACGGAATGCTGCATCTAATCTTCAAAAACGGCTGGGAAGATAAAGAGCTAATAAAAACCAGAACCTACGCTGTAGAGGAGATTAGAGCCGAAGCTGAGAAGTGGGATCCTAAAGAGGTAGCCAATGTCACCGGCTGCAAAGAAGAGGAGCTGATAGAATTTACGAGGATGTTTGCTACCACAAAGCCCGCTACTTTATGCTGGGCGCTCGGTATCACGCAGCACTCGATCGGTAGCTCAAATACTAGAATTTTGGCTCTTTTGCAGCTCATACTAGGCAATATGGGCAAACCGGGCGGCGGCTGCAACATCCTTAGAGGCCATGATAATGTTCAGGGCGCTACCGATATGTGCAATCTCTCCGATAGCTTACCTGCGTATTACGGGCTAGCCGATAACGCTTGGAAGCACTTCTGCAAGGGCTGGGGCGTAGATTACGAGCAGTTTATTAAAAGATTTGCCGTCTCTACTAAGCAGCCGCACGAAAAGCAGGGTGAAAAAGTGCCTGGTACGAATTTTACCGAGTATTTTCACTACGATCCGAGCATCGAGCAAGACGTGATAAACTGGCGCAACGAAAAGGGCTTTTCGCTATCTAAATGGTGGCAGGGCGTTTTGAAAAACGAGCCCGTTTTAAGTAGTGGCAATGTCCGCGTTCTTTGGGTGCAAGGCACAGGAATTACTTCTATGGCTCACGTTCGAGAGACTCAAGAAGCATTAGGTAAGATCGATATGCTGGTAGTCGCCGAGCCGTTCTTAAACGAAGTAGCGATTCTAAACGATAGACCGGATGGAATTTATGTTTTGCCGGTAGCTACGCAGTTTGAGAGCGAAGGCCATCTAAGCGCTACAAACCGCAGCGGCCAGTGGAGAACTCAGATTGTTAAGCCTCTATTTGAGAGCAAAGAGGATCAGGAGGTAATGTTTTTATTCGCGAAAAAATTCGGCTTTTACGACGAATATGTTCGCGGCATGAAGATGGGCATCGTTGATGGTGAGCTTAAGCAGGTTAAAGACGATTTTGTTTGGCCTGACGACGCTACCGATGAGATTGCACGCAATACTCAAAGTATTGGAAATAACGGACGCACCGCAGCTAGATTTCGCAGACAGCAGAAAAACTGGCATCTATTTGATCCAGATACTTTGCGCGGCATAGGCGGCGAGGTAGAGGGCGAATACTACGGGCTTCCGTGGCCTTGCTGGGATACGCAACACCCGGGCACACCGATTCTTTACGACGTAACTAGACCTTATGCAGATGGGGGCATGGGCTTTAGAAACCGCTTTGGCTTAGAGCACGACGGCGTTTCGCAGCTAGCCGACGAGAGCATTACCCTTCCGGGATCAAAAATTCAAGGCGGACATGCAGAGATTACGAAAGCAAATATCGAACAGGTTTTAGGCATTACGCTAAGCGAGGATGAAAAAGCCAAGATTGGGCCTACGTGGAGCACAGATTATAGCGGCATTATCGCTAAAAAATGCCGCGAGTTTGGAATTTGTCCTTGCGGAAACGCAAGAGCAAGAGCGAAGGTTTGGCAGTTTGCGGATCAAATTCCAAAGCATCGCGAACCGATCCACTCGCCTAGATGGGATTTAGTGGAGAAATATCCGACCTTTGCGGATCAAAAACGAAATTTCCGCGTCTTTACGAGATTTATCTCCGAGCAGAAAAAGCAGGATTGGAGCAAGGACTTCCCTACTATCGTAAGCTCGCTAAGGCTTGTAAATTTAAGCGGTGCGGGCATGATAGAGCGCACGAGCAAGTATCTTTCGGCGATTACTCCGGAGATGTTTGCGCACGTAAACCCTAAGCTTGCCGCTGATAAAGGTATCAAAGATGGCGAGATGATGTGGATTCATTCACCGCAAGGCACTAAGATCAAAGTCAAGTGCATCTATTCGCACGCCGTTACGCCTGATCGTATTGTTATGCCGTATAACTTCGCGGGAATTTTTCAGGGCGAGGATCTAAGCGAGCGCTATCCTGAGGGTACTAAGCCATATATCAGAGGCGAGAGCTCAAATACGATTACGAACTACGGCTTTGACATAAATACGCAAATTTCGGAATTTAACGCCGGTCTTTGCAGACTAGAAAGAGCATAAGGAGATAAAATGCCGGCAAGATTAAAATTTTACGTCGATGTCGAGCGTTGCATCGCTTGCTATGGTTGCCAGGTAGCCTGCAGCTCGGCTCACGAAGTTCCCGTGCAGATCAATAGGCGCAAGGTTATCACTTTAAACGAGGGCATCGAAGGGCAGGAGGTTTCAAGCTCTATTGCTTGCCAACACTGCACCGATGCGCCTTGCGCGCAGGTTTGCCCTGTTCAATGCTTCTATATCAGAACCGACGGCGTCGTTTTACACGACAAAGATAAATGTATCGGCTGCGGATACTGCCTCTACGCGTGTCCGTTCGGCGCTCCGCAATTCCCTAGAGACGGAGCTTTCGGTATCAAAGGCGCGATGGATAAGTGCACTATGTGCGCGGGTGGACCGGAGCCTACGTTTTCGCACGAAGAGCTGCATAAATACGGTCAAAACCGCATCGCAGAGGGCAAGGTTCCGATGTGTGCGGCGATCTGCTGCACGAACGCTCTAATCGTGGGTGACGCGAGCAGAGTTTCGGAGGTTTATCGCAAGCGAGTACTTACGCGCGGCGTGAGCCTATAAGATTGTGGAATTTTAAACTCCTCCGGTTTTAAAATTCCGTCTCTTTTCGCAGAAATTTTAACCGAGCGACGGCTTTAAATTTAGAGGTCGCTCGGCGCGAAATTTTATTTGAAAATCTCCGCTCCTGCGTATCGATCGTTATATTATTTCAAAAAAATCACTCCTTACTGACATTAAAATTTTAAATTTATGCTACAATCACTCAAATTTAGGATTTGAAATCTTAAGCGAAAGGATCCGTCTTGAAAAATAAAATTTCACTTTTTTTGGTCATTTCGGCGTTTTTGATTTTTACGGGCTGCTCTAAAAATGTACCCGTAAATAGCGGCATCGTGCGCACTTCCGAGCCGCTTCACATTATGGAATTTCCGCAGGATAAACTCATAAGCGTAAATTTTACCAACACCTCAACGACGGATTCGAATTTAACCCAAGTAGTGATCCAGCATCTGCGTGCAGATGGATTTAAGGTCGTAAATAAAAGCGCGGCGAATGTCCAAATCGGCGGCAATCTCAACTATTTCCGCAAGGCGGATTTTTCGCGCAGATCATGGGATAATCCGAGATTTAGCTTCGGAATGGGCTTTGGCAGGTATTATAGATATACGGGCGTAGGCGTGGGCTGGGGGATGCCGTTCGGTTATGATCCTTGGGACGACGACGATTATTACAGAGACTACTTCTACGACTCGCAGATTAGCCTCTACATAAGCGTTAAAAACAAGGGTGCGTGGAAGGACTACGTAACGAACCTCAACTACCAAAGCATCAAAAATCCGGGCTCTAAAAACTCGGTAATGGATGCGCTAAATTTTAAAATTTACGAATATATAAGACAACTGATTAAGCAGGAAAGATGATAGTAAAAGAGAATAAAAAGCCCGTAGCGATGACGCTGGCGGGATCGACGATTTTGGCGCTCGCTAGCGGATATTGTTACCACGCGGGCTTTGGCGGTGCGGCGCTTTTTGCTTCCGTAGTGGCGGCATTTTGCGCGTTTTTTTGCGCGCTCAGACTCGGCGCGAAAAATTATTTGCAGATCGGCGAGGATGCTTTTACGATCGTGCGCGGCGCAAATTCCGAGAGCTTCGAATACAAAGATATCGCAAATTTAGGCACCAAAACCTTCGTCGCGGGTAGAAACAAAACGGAGCTTTTAAATTTTGTATTCAAAAAAGCGCCGCAGGCGCAGGACCGCTTTAATTTTTTACGATTTTACAGCGACACGGAGGCCACGCTACCGGGCTCGTTTGAAATTTCGATCTACGAGCTGAGTAAAATTTTGCGCGAGAAAGCGGGTCTTTCGCAAAGCCCTGAGGAAGAGCAAACCGCCTTAAAAGCTCGCAAGGGCGCCAAAGGCTCTAAAAAAAGCGTGAGTAGCGGTAAAAATTTTAAAGCTAAAAACCTCCGTGATGAAAATTCCGCTTCGCAAAATTCCGATGCGCAAAGTTTCTGCGACGCACAAAATTTAGGTGAAAATTCAGGCGCGGAAAATTCCCGCTCTACGCAGGATTCCGCCGTGCAAAATTCTAATGGCGCCGCCGATTTAAACAGCGCGCAGAATTTAGAGGGCGCTTCAAATTTAAACAAACAAAGCTCCGCCGCGCCGAATAATACAGTTTCTTCAAATAATGCCGCTGCGGGTGAAAATTTCACAGGCGCCGAGGATTCTGCGTCTAAAATTTCCGCGGGCGATAATGGGTCTGACGCTGCGCTAGAAAGTGCGGCGGTAGCTGACTCCGATACTGTCGATACCGCGATGCGAAACTCCGTCTGCGAAAGTAAAAATAAGTAGAGGCGCAGCCTTGAACTCCTTGCCGATCGGAATTTTCTTGCAAGGAGCCGCGCTGATGCTCTCGCTCATCGTCGCGATCGGCGCGCAAAATATCTTCGTCATCTCCCAAGGTCTTGCAAAAAACCACGTCAAGGCTGTTTGCACGGTCTGCGCGCTAAGCGATGCCGTATTTACGGCCGTAGGGATATTTTTAATCGGCGGCGCTCTTAAGCAGGGCTCGCTTTTTACCCAAATTTTAGGCATAGGCGGGATCATATTTCTGCTCTGCTACGCGCTAAGCTCGTTTTTTAGCGCTTATAAGGGCTCGCATTTTGCCAAGATTCAAAACTCTGCAAATAGCCCGCTGGCGCCCGTCGTAGCCAAAGCCCTTGCGGTTACGCTTCTAAATCCGCACGTGTATTTAGACACCGTCGTGGTCGTGGGCTCGCTCGGCGCTACGATTGCAGATGCCCAAAAGCCGTGGTTTTACGCGGGAGTTATGTTTGTATCGTTTGCGTGGTTTTTCGGCTTGGGCTACGGCTCGCGGGCGCTTTCGAAGCTTTTTGCAAGCAGCAGAGCATGGCGTATAATCGACGCGCTGGTGGGAGTTTTGATGCTATATATGGCGTATCTGATCGCGAAGTTTGTCTTTAAAATTTAAAATTTAACGCTAAAATTCTGCATTCTTGATAAAGGATCTATGATGAAAATTGAAATTGAAAGCGGGCTCGAACTAAAAGAGGCCTTGTGGCGCGTAGAGAAAGCTCTGCGACTAGTGACCGACAAGGACGGCAAAATCACATCGAGCGCGACGCTTTACGTGGGCAAACATTCGCTTTTAAATTTACTCGATACCAACCAGATCGAAAATATCCAAAACGCTTATGCGCGCGCCAGAACGGAATTTCGCGCGGAGATGCTGGGCGTGCTGGAGGGCTTTTTATCGCAAGAGGACGCCGAGAAAAACGCCGAATACGCGCTATTTAATCAGCTCTACCAGATGGCGATGACTGCAGGCAGGAAGAGCGATATCTTTATCCACGTCCAAGGCATCAGCGAAAACGAGGTCGTGCTGCGCGTATACCAACGCTTCGAGCTGGAGAGCGGCGAGACAATCTATTACGCAGGCGGTGAGTTTAGCTATACTCTGGATGAAAATTTCGGTAAAATTTATCGCTACGAAATTTGATTTTAGCGGTACGGCGCGAGATCAGGTGCCTCTTCGATCGTGAATATTACGTCCGCATTATGCTTCTTTGCCACAGCGCGTAAATTTAGACGCTCAAAACACAGGCGAGTTTAAATTTAGGCAAACTTTCTGCAATGATAGAATTTCACCCGGTTAAAATTTATTGCGATTCCAAATTTAAAGCTACATGTAAATTTTTATCCTTCGATACGCAAATTTACCCTACTGCCCGCCCGCCTTCGAGTTTGCGCCTTGTTTTACGCTTGCCGAAATTTTTAAGTCGAGCTCGCATAAAATTTTATTTCTTAGGCACATAAATTTTGTCGGATCGCACTTTTATGCAAAAGAAAAGATAATTAAACGAAGCCGAATTTAACCAAGGCGCGTATATAGGAAGGCGAGCTCAAAGATGATACACTAGGTGGCGGTTTGCTGCCATTGCTTACTTTAAAAATTTTAAGCATTAATACGTGTAAAATGTAAAAACAAAGAAGTGAAAACGCAATGCAAAGCAGGAAAACTAGGATAATAAAAGCACTGATCGGACTAGCGATAATGATCGCGGGAGTAGTGTTTAGTAGCTGGTGGGGGCTGGTCGGACTCGTGCCGTTTATCGTGGGCGTCACGGGATTTTGTCCGGCTTGCTACTTTTTAAACCGCTGTTCGCTAAAGCGTTAAATTTAGCCGCGATATACGGTTTGCTGCGCGCCTGGGCAAGAAGCGCGATAAATTTAGCAGCAAAGCGAGCTTTAAATTTTAAATTCTCCACGCCGTGCCGCGGAATGTTAAATTTAAACGAGCGCTTAAGGCTTAAAATTTTATCGCGCGATGCAGGGCGGAAATTTAATCTCGTGCCGCCGTCGATCGGCATGCCGCTATCTGCGTAAAATTTTAGCACATGCCGCTTTCGGCGTTTTTGTTGGAACTGGCTTGCGCTCCGCGTCCGCCACAATCAAACTTCTATGATTAATTACACCTCGCCTCTTAAAATTCATCTTAAATTTGCTAAAATTGCAGCAAAATTTAAAATTTAAAGGAGCTCAAATGTCAAATATCTTAATCATAGGCGCGGGCGGCGTGAGCCAAGTCGCGACCGTAAAATGCGCGATGAACGCGGACGTTTTTAGCAAGATCACCCTTGCAAGCCGCACCAAAAGCAAGTGCGACGCGATCGCTAAATTTATAAAAGACCGCTTGGGCGTCGCTATTGGCACCGCCCAGATCGACGCGGATGATACCGACGCAGTGATCGCGCTCATCAAAAAAACGGGCGCCGAGCTGCTGCTAAATGTCGCGCTGCCGTATCAAGATCTAACCCTCATGGACGCGTGCTCTCGCGCCGGCATCCCATACATCGATACCGCAAACTACGAGCACCCTGACACGGCGAAATTTGAATACAAGCTGCAGTGGGCGAAGGACGGCGAGTTTAAAGCCGCAAACACGATGGCGCTGCTAGGAAGCGGCTTTGATCCGGGCGTGACCAATGTATTTTGCGCTTATGCACAGCAAAATCTCTTTGACGAGATCGGCGAGATCGACATCTTAGACTGCAACGCAGGCGATCACGGATATCCGTTCGCGACGAATTTCAACCCCGAAATCAACCTGCGCGAAGTGAGCGCAAAGGGCCGCTACTGGGAGCGCGGCGAGTGGAAAGAAACGGGGCCGATGGAAATAATGTTCAAATGGGACTACCCGAAAGTCGGCGTCAAAGATAGCTACCTGCTCTATCACGAGGAGCTTGAAAGCCTTGTAAAAAACATCAAGGGGCTAAAACGAATCCGCTTTTTCATGACATTCGGACAGAGCTACCTAACCCACATGAAATGCCTAGAAAACGTCGGCATGCTACGCATCGACGAGGTCGAGCATAACGGCGTAAAGATCGTGCCGATCCAGTTTCTAAAGACCTTGTTGCCTGATCCTGCGTCGCTAGGCCCTCGCACGAAGGGTAAAACCAACATCGGCTGCGTGATCCGAGGCTTAAAAGACGGCAAAGAGCGCCAGGTCTACATCTACAACGTCTGCGACCACGAGGCTTGCTACGCCGAGACGGGCGCACAGGCCGTGAGCTACACGACGGGCGTGCCTGCGATGATCGGCTCGATGATGGTCGCAAAGGGCATTTGGAGCGGTAAAGGCGTCTTTAACATGGAAAATTTCGACGCCAAGCCTTTCATGGACGAGCTAAATAAGCAGGGCTTGCCGTGGGAGATAATCGAAATGAAGCCAGGCGAGAGGTATGAGGTGTGAGTATGGGATTTATCCAAGAAATTATAAATAAAATATTAAATCTTTTAAAGCCTAAGCTTGAAAGTCTTGAAGCTAAATTTTATTTTTTTGGTATTCCTATAATATCCGTTTCAAGATTAATGTTTAAAATACAAAATAATATATTTATTATTATTTTATTCTCAATTGGTATATTATTATTATGCGCAGGAGTTTTGGTCTGGTGTTTTAGTTTATTGAAAAGGAAATGGGTTGTAAACTTAGTGAAAGTTTTCTTGGTTTTACTAAATGTTCCAACTTATTTTTTGGCAGAATTTATATCTAGAAATTTAATTGCTGAAACAATATATTTGCCCGTAAGGGATTTTGATTTTACTTTAAAAATTTTAACTTCTATTTTTTATATACCTATAGCTATTTACTTATCTTGTATTTTTTTAATAGTAATGGCTTTTTTGGCGATGATTGTTGGTATGATAATAGATATGGTAAGCTCTAATTTGGCTAAATTTAAACATAAATATGAATTACAACTAATACACTTTTGTAGAATAGCAGGGATATTTTTAATTGCATCAATTGCACATTCTGTTTCTAGCAGTGTTATTATTTATAGTATTTCCAGCAACCCACTTGTATCAAAAACTATAAAATATATAGCCTTTTATGGTGATTATCAATTAATGAAAAATTATCCTGATGCAAAAGAGGAAGAGCGTATAATATTACATGAAAATGGCGTAATTTCATCTGCAAGTCAAGATAATGACGAAATAGTAATAGAAAATTTGAGGAATAGAATTCTGTGTAATCTTTATGCCATTAAGACTATGAAAGAGCTTTGTAAAAATTATTATTACTTTCTTGTGCGATGCTTGCGGCGTTTTCTGCGGGTACGCCGTGGTCGATGCCTTGGATAATAGCCCTGTTTGTTTGGTTAAGCGCGCTCGCGGCGTATTTTAATAAGTAAATTTTAAATTACGGCGAAATTTTATAATTTGCCGTCGCGTTCGGCTCTGTTTTAAACAGACGGGCGGTTTCTTAAATTTAAACTCTAGCTAAATTTAGACCGAAATTTTTAAGTAAACTTTGCTATAATCGCCGCAATTTTGAAAAACCAAGGAGAAAATATGAAATTGATTTACGCCGCTTGCGTGCTGGTCGCGTTTGCTTCGGCTCAGACCGAAACTGTGCAGGTGCCGGACTTTGCCAAAAGCTCGATGAAGACGCATGAGCAGGCCGAGGAAAAACTAATCGCAAATGCCTTAAAAGGCGATCTAAGCCAGATCGCAAGCGACCTAAAGATCGATAAAACGCTAAAGGGCGGCGAGTCGCTTGTCATTAACGGCGCGCATTACAGGACGATCGAGGGCGACAGCACGCAGTGGAAAGAGGGTGATGCCGTGCGCCTGCTAAGCGGCAATAAGGACGGCAGATGCCTAAGCTCGATCATGCTCAATCTGCGCACGAAAACCGTCTGTAAATTTATGTGCGACGCGTATTAAATCGCGTAAATTTCATACTTTATAACGCGAGCGAGATGGATTAAATTTCGGTTTGCTCGCGCCATCCGCAGTAATTTGTCGTATAAATTTCTACATCTCGCATCGCAAATCAGGTAAATTCTGCTATAATAAACGGAAATTAAACAATGTCGTTAAAGACGCAACGCGGGCGTGATAAAGCGAGTAAAATTTGTAGAGGCAAATTTTAACCCTGTCGCTCGGTACTTCAAACGGCAAATCAAGGAAAAAGATGCAAAAATTTAGAATTACAAACGGCGAATGTTCGCGCATGGATATTTTTCTGATCATGACGCTGGTTTATATATTCGGCGTGGCGTGCAGGTTTTTTTGGATATATTGGGCTAGCGGGATTGAGCAGTTTTCTTTCGACGGCGAGCTCATTATGACCACAAACGACGCCTTTGCGAACGCCGAGGGCGCGCGCGATATGATAGCGGGCTTTCATCAACCTGGCGATCTTAGCCCGTACGGCGCGTCGATCCCAACTCTGGCATTTTTAATTAGCAAAATTTTGCCCGTCAGTCTAAATAGCATTACGATCTATATGAGCGTGTTTTTAGCGTCGCTGGTGGCCGTGCCGATTATTTTGATAGCAAAAGAGTATAAGATCCTAGGCGCAGGCATTATCGCGGCGCTGCTTGCCACCATATTGCCGGGATATTATATGAGGACGTTAGGTGGATATTTCGATAGCGATATGTTAAATATCGTCCTGCCGATGCTGACAATCTGGGCTCTAATCAGACTCACTCAAAACGGCTCGCAGCTAAATTTAATCTTGCCCGCGGTCTTTATGGCGCTTTATAGCTGGTGGTATCCAAGCTCGTATTCGTTAAATTTAGCCATAATGGGCATGTTTTTATTTTACACTTTGATATTTGATAGACGAAATGAGATAAATTACAAAGCTACGATTCTTATGGCGGTAGCGGTGATAAATTTTAAAACATACTATGGCGACTATACGATAATAGTAAATTATATTTTATTGCTGAGAATTGCGCTTATCGCGTCGTTATATTTTTTAATGATTAAAATTCCGAATTCCCAAAACAAAAAAATTCTTTGGATATCGGGTGGTTTGGTAATTGCTTTATTTATATATTTCGGTGGGCTTGATCCTGTCTTAAGTAAAATGAAAGCATATCTTGGCAAGAGCGCTGGCAAAGTATCGGGTACTTTTTATTTCTATGGGGTTGGAAACACAATCAACGAGGTAGCAAATACGGATTTTATGAAATTTATGGGCTATTCCAGTGGCAATATTTCTATATTTATATGCGCTATGGCGGGCTTAATTCTTATGTTTATTAAATTTCGCTCGTTTATTTTGGCTTTGCCAATGCTATTGCTTGGATTTTTAGCATTTTTCGGAGGAGTTAGATTTACGATGTATATCACGCCGATAATTGCTTTTGGCTTTGCTTATTTTCTATATTTTACTTTAAATTATTTTGAGATACGAGTTTGGCTTAGAAATTCTATGCTAATTGTGCTGACTTGCTTGGCGCTGCTACCAAGTCTAGATTATATTTATAAATTTCGTGTCGCGCCCGTGCTTATGAGGGGCGCCGTGGCTTCGCTTGCCGAGCTGAAAAATAAAGTAGACAGAGAGGATTATGTGGTTTCGTGGTGGGACTACGGGTATTTGATCAGATATTATGCCGACGTAAAAGTGGTGGCTGACCCTGGGGGTAGGCAGTTTGGAGATTACGCATTTTTAACGGCGTTTTCTTTTAATAAAGATCAGATAAGCTCGGCTAATATGGCGAGGCTAAATGTCGAATATATCGAAAGGCGTATGAATGAAAATTTTAGCTCGAGCTTGCTGCAAATGCAAAAGGATTATAATGAGCCTGATATCAATAAATTTTTAAAATCCCTGGAAGATAAAAATTTTAAACTCCCTCAAAAAACCAGAGAGGTATATTATTACTTCGTACCGCATATGCTAGATATTCTACCGAATATTTTGAAATTTTCCACTATCGATATAGCTACGGGAAGGGAATTCTGGACGCCATTTATTCATGTGGGTTATGATATTAGAATGGGTAAAGATGGAGTGAGTATCATAGTAAATGATGAGTGTACGCTACCTAGCGCCGATCCGGAATATCTAATTTTTAACGGCAAAAAGGAACCTATCAATTCCTATTATCAGGTAGGCGAAGTAAACGGCAAACTCGTCAAATTATCTAAGCAGATAGATAAAAATTCTAATCTTTACGTGATATTTTTACCGGATTACCAAAGAATTTTAATCTTAGATAAAAAGGTATTTGAGTCAGCATTTATCCAACTTTTTGTGCTGGAAAACTATGATAAAGATCTGTTTGAGCCCGTTTATTTAAGTAATTATGCGCGGATTTACAAGTTATTAAGATAAATTTATATTCAGAGGAATATTGCGTAAATTCTTATTGCATTGTGCTTTTACAAAGCGTATATTACTAAGCGATAAAATTTATAATGTAAATTATATGCTGAGATTTAGAATTTATACTGGCTATAAATAAATTACAAAAATACTTAAAATTTTGTCACTAAAAATCGTAAATGTTATGTATTTACTTTAAATTTAGCCTAGGTTTCGAAGCGTGTCGCTATCATTGAGATGAAATTTCACCGAAAGGAGTAAATATGAGAAATTTAGTTGCAAGAGTGGCGCTTCTTGGCTCTTTAGCTGCAGTAAGCGCGATGGCGGAGGGACTTTTCATAGGCGGCGAAGGCGGATACAATTTCAAAAACCAAGCTGCAGGTTTTGATGACGGACAGCCGCAAATCGGCGTTAAAGCCGGATATGACTTCGGCACGTTTAGAGCTTACGGCGGGTATTTTTACGGATTTAAGGGCGAGGATTCTAGCTCGAATGCCAATTCGAAAAGAAAGGTTAAATGGAGCACACACGATTTCGTAGCTGGTGCGGATTTTACGCCGGAGCTTTTCGGTAGATTTAAGCTAGTCCTAGGCGCTTACGCTGGGCTTTCGGTGCTAGATACTGAAGTTAAAATAGACTATAGCAATGGCGGTTGGGTTAGAGCGGACGATACGCTGGGCGGCTTTATTTTGGGCGGCAAGATAGGTACCGCATATGAGTTTGGCTCCAATAGCGAGATTGAAATGGGCTTTAAAGCAAGCAAGGCGTGGTATAAAGACGGCGATTATATCGAAGATAACGACGGTAAAAAATACGGCGTTTACGCAGGATATAATTATAAATTCTAAGAATTTTCATATTTGAGGCGTTGCACTACTTTCATAGAGCCTTGATGCTCAGTGGCTTTGCGGTGTGTCGGGTAAGGCTAGCTTCGTCGCAAGGCTTTACTAAGTTTTAGTAGAATCTTGCGATGAGGTTTAAATTATGATGAATTTAACGCCTTTAAATTCAATCCTAAAATTTTAACTTACGGAATTCCGTCGATAAAAATTCCATTTCAGATTTTATCGAGAAATTCCACCCCTGCGCTTTTGGATAAAATTTCGTTCATTTTCAAGATTAGATTAAAATTTTAATGACGGCAAAAGAAATTTTAGATAAAATCAACACTTTCATACCAAAATTTTACTCAAAGGATAGAGATGAAGAGTTACGTTACGGGCTTTCCGCGTATCGGAGAGCAGCGCGAGTTGAAGAAGGCTTTGGAGAGCTATTGGGCGGGCAAGTGCGATTATGACGCGCTAGAGCGGGTTGCTACAGAGCTAAAAGATCGTCACATCAAATATCAGCTGGATGCTTGGAGCGGCTTAATTAGCGTAAACGACTTTTCATACTACGATCTGATGCTCGATACCAGCGTACTTTTCGGCGTTATCCCGCAGCGCTTTGCGGCTCTTTCGGCGCATGAGCAGTATTTTGCGATGGCGCGCGGCAGTAAGGACGCAGTCGCGATGGAGATGACGAAGTGGTTTAACACAAACTACCATTATATCGTGCCAGAGATCTCTGCGTATACGGAATTTAGCCTAAATCCTAGTAAAATTTTAAGCGAGTACAAGGCTGCGAAAAATAACGATTTTAAGGATTCCTGCGCGCTAAAGATAAATTTAATCGGACCTATCACCTATCTTGCGCTTAGCAAATCAAGCGACAAAAGCGATCCGCTCGCGCATCTGGGCGCCCTTGCCGCGAAATATGAGGAGCTGCTAAAGCTTCTTAGCGAGCTTGATAGCGAGGTCGTGGTTCAGATCGACGAGCCGATCTTCGTAACGGATCGCGCAGCTGAGTTAGCGCCAAAGATCGCGCCGATCTATCAGCGCCTAAGTAAGGCTGCAAGCAACGTAAAAATCATCTTTATGACCTATTTCGAGCATGCGACCGAGGCCGTACGCGAGATAGTAAAGACCGATGTTTGGGCGATCGGGCTTGATTTCGTTTACGCAAGCGAGGAGAATATCAAAAAAGAGCTTCAAGCTTTAAAAGACGCTAAGACCGTGCTTTTCGCAGGCGTGATCGACGGGCGTAATATCTGGAAGAGCGACATCGACAAAAAGCTAGCTCAGCTCAAAGCCATCGAAGCCTACGTGCCTAAGGAGCGCATCTATGTGGGCACCTCCTGCTCGCTTTTGCACGTGCCTTTTACGCTAAAATATGAGGACAAGCTAAGCGCCGAGATCAGATCCTGGCTAAGTTTCGCGGTTGAAAAATTAAGCGAAATTTCGATTTTGACCCATCTTTTCTTTGAAATTCCGATGTGCGAACACGGCTTGAAAGCTTACAAAGAAAATCAAAAATCCGCTAAAACCCGCGCTAGCTCGCCGCTTATTCATGACGAGCGAGTGCAAAGCCGCGCTGCAAATTTAAATAAATTCGAGCGCGCCGATCGCTACGAGGATCGCATCAAGGTGCAGAAAAAGGAGCTAGGCTATGGAATTTTGCCTACCACTACGATTGGCTCCTTCCCACAGACCACCGAGCTTCGCCAGGTTCGCAACGCCTATAAAAAAGGTTTAATTAACCGCGAAGCCTATGAGCGCGACATCAAAGCCTACATCGACGACTGCGTTAAATTTCAAGATGAGATTGGTCTGGACGTACTGGTTCACGGTGAGCCAGAGCGCAACGATATGGTCGAGTATTTCGGCGAGCAGATGAGCGGATACGCGTTTAGCGCCAACGGCTGGGTGCAGAGCTACGGCAGCCGCTGCGTGAAACCGCCACTACTTTTCGGCGACGTTAGCCGCCCAAAACCGATGACCGTGGAGTGGATCAAATACGCTCAAAGCCGTACTAAAAAGATTATGAAGGGCATGCTAACTGGACCTGTTACGATGATGAACTGGAGCTTCGTGCGCGACGATAAGCCTCGCGATCAGATCGTAAAACAGCTTGCGCTCGCGATTTTTGATGAAATTTCGGATCTGCAAGACGCGGGTATCAAGATCGTTCAGGTGGATGAAGCGGCGTTTAAAGAGGGCTATCCGCTTAGATCCGAAAATATCCCTGCGTATGAAAAATTTGCCGTTAGTGCCTTTAAGCTCGCTGTCAGCGCCGCAAGTGCTCACACGCAGATCCATACGCATATGTGCTATTCGGAGTTCAACGACATAATCAAAACGATAGAGGCGATGGATGCCGATGTCATCAGCATCGAGACCGCTCGCAGTGGCAACGAGCTACTTCGAGTTTTCAAATCAGTCGGCTATAAGCAAGAGGTCGGTCCAGGTGTTTATGATATCCACAGTCCGCGAATTCCTAGTGTGCAGGAGCTCGTAAGCCAGATCCGCGCGCTGCTTGAGGTGCTTCCTAAAGAGCAGCTGTGGATTAACCCGGACTGCGGTCTAAAAACCCGCAAATGGGAGGAGGTCCGCCCTAGCCTAAAAAATATGGTTGAGGCGGTAAAAATTATCCGCACGGAAGCATAAATCTAGCGCAAAAAAACTTTGCTGTCGGGTAAAATTCCACCCGGCAGTCCCCGTTTTGCGATAGAATTATGTGGAACGTTTATTTCGACTATGGACCGTTAAAACATCTGCGTGAAATTTTACTTCGAACGAGCATTAAAGGGCGGTGAGAGATTTCTACGCGTCTGCTTGGCAAGCATATTTGATAGCCGCTAAGTAATGCAGCAATATGAAATTTAGTGCAGGATTTACGGCTTTTACAGATGCACAGAGATGGGCTTTTCTTGAAAATGCGGCGTAAAATTTCATCTCGACTGATAGCTTAGAATTTCATCGCAACTGCTTGCTTGAGACGCGGAACGTAGATTTTATCGCGATTGCCCTGAAGGCGGGCTGAGGCAAGCGATAAAATTTTAAAATTTTCGCAAATTAATTCTTGCGCGCACAAACCTCGCCAGCCGAATAAAAAACGCTGAAATTTGCAATTTTACGCGGCGCTTTATGAACTTTCGCGCCGCTAAATTAGAATTTCAAAATACGAGACAAAGCTGGTATCGTTGCGCTAGAAATTTTAAATTGCAAATTAAAATTTACATTATCTCATTAGAATGGCTGGATTGCGAAGCGAGATTCGGCTTTGCTAGGTTAAATTTCAGCTAAGTCAAAATCTATGTAGCCGCATTAATTTATGACTAATTTCGCCTGGCGAGTCTGAAGTTGCGTTGTCGCGCTAAAATTCGAGTCTAGAGCCAAAATTTTACGATGCGAAGCTCATTGATTTTAACTTGCGTTTTGTTCGAAAGAGCGAGGCTAGCGTAAGGTGCGTTTGCGTTGATACAAAATTTTAAAAG
>NZ_CALIMQ010000246.1 GCF_938045535.1 uncultured Campylobacter sp.
AGCATTTTGAAATTGAAGTGGCAATTATAACCGAAAAATCCCCAATTGTCAAGGCTAAAACAGCCTATTTTAAAATTTCATAAAATTTCTGCTATAATGCGCGCAATTTTAAATTTTAAGGAATTTTATATGAAAATCGTACCTTGGATCATAATAGTTTTTATGATTTATTTGATTTATTATTTTATCTCCCGCTCCGAAAAGCGTCTAAATACCCTTGAAAAGCGCTTAAATAAGATAGAAGAAAACTTAAGCGAGATAAAAAAGGCTACCGAAGCCAACAGGCTCTTGATCGAAGAAGCAAAGCTGGACTCTGAAGATGACGCAAAAGAGCAAGAATAAAATTAAATTTAAATCCATGATCTTGCTAGCTTAGCCTTTTTTACTAAATATCTCGTGCTAAAAATTATGAATATATTTTATAGTGCACTTTGGCATTTTTGAAAGAAATTTTGCCGCAATGTCGGAACCGCGAAGTGCAAGAAGCTCATACGTAACTAATTCTTTAAATTTTACGAAATTTAAAATTCGCGCTTTAAGCCTGCTCCGCCAAGCAAATCCACGCAAATCAATAAATCAAAATTCTAGCTATTTGCTCACAGCACAAATTCCATGAGAATTTTAAATAATGCCACATAAAATTAAAATTCTGCCAAAATCCATCCCTCAATTCAACTTCTTAAAATTTTGCGCAAAATCGCTCAACAAAATTCTAAACCACAAAATTTTAGTATTTAAAATCATATTACTCAACCCCGCCGCAGCAGCAAAGCCTATGGGTTCCACCGCACGCCACTTCAGGCTGATATAGCCGAAAGCTTAAAAGTGTAGACCATAACCTCTACAAGCTAACGATAAAATTTAATCATAATTTTTAAAAACCAAAATTTCAAAAGCACGGAATTTTGTCCCAGGATGTGAATTGAGTAAAAAGCTAACGAAATGCAGGAATTTCACAAATGTTAAATTTTATCCATTGGAATTTTCCTCGCTCACAAGCGCTTCAGCGATGAGCTCCAGCGGATTTACGCACCTCATCTGCAAGCCGCTTAAAGAAAGCGAATTATTTAGCTGCATCCTGCACGCACTGCACTCGGCAGAAACTACGCACACAGGCAGATCTGCCATTGCGCGCGCCTTAGCTAATCCTGCTTCACGCGCGAGCTCGTAACGCTCGGTCTGCATCGTCACACCGCCAAATCCGCAGCATTTATTGGGCTCATCCATCTCGGTTATTTCGTAGTTTTGAGCGAGCAAGCCGCGCGGCTCTTTCCAAATACCCTGCATTTTGCGGGCATGGCACGGATCGTGATAGGTAATCGCTAAAGCCCTTTTGCCGCGGCGCATCAAAAGATCACTTAAGTTTGTAAATTTATAAAAGTATTCGCTCGCCATAAAAATTTTACTCGCAAGCTTTTGCGCACGGGCTTTCCATTGCGGCTCATTTTCAAAAAAATGCGCGTAATCCACCCGCAACATCGCAGAGCACGTAGCCTCGGGCACGATAATCGCATCAAGAGCAGGCAGAGCTTTTTCGAAATATGCTATATTAAATTTTGCCACGCGTTCAACCGCCGCAAAATCTCCCGTAAAATACGCAGGAGCGCCGCAACAGGCTTGTTCCTTCATCAAATTTACGTTTAGCTTTAGCGCTCGCGCGATATGTAAAACCGCCTCGCCTACGCCCGTGTAAGCGTAGTTTGCCATGCAGCCTATAAAAATTCCGATAGTTTTTTCGCCGCCGTTGTCGATAAATTCTGCGTGAGAGTTCATAAAGCTTTTTTTCGCAGGAGCAGGCAGCAGGCGCTCTTTTTTAAGTAGTGGTAAGCCAAATCTAGGCGACATAGAGCTTTGCGTATCTTTTCGCATCTTAAAGCCACAGCTAAGAAACACGTATCCAAGCGCTGCTGCTAGATCCAGCGCTTTGCGGTGCCCGAGCAGCCAAAACGCAGCTTTTTTGTACCACGCGATGCCAAATTTTTCCGCAATGCGTGCGCGAACATTCTCGATTGCCGTATCTATGGGCAAAGACTCGCCGCAAATATCTACGCAGTTGGTGCATAAAAAGCAGCTCTCAAAAATTTTCTTAGCGTTTTTATCAAGCTTTAGTTCATTCCTGCCGTAAGCGCCCAAAAGATCCACAAATCCGCGCGGGCTCGTTACTTCATCGCCGTTAATACCATGAACCGTGCAGACTTGGATACATTTACCACATTTTACGCAGCGCTCGCTAAGTGCCGCAAAATCGAATGCTCCAAGCTTTGCCTTACTCATAGCCGCGCCGCTTAAACGGTTTTAGAAAAGCGCTTCTCGCCCAAATTTTTACCCATATACTCATCAAAGCACATCGCG
>NZ_CALIMQ010000247.1 GCF_938045535.1 uncultured Campylobacter sp.
CGTGGAATTTTGCGCAAGGAAATAAGAGCGTAAAAACGGCAAATATAATAATAGATGACAAAAAGCCCATCATAAATATTATCAATCAATCCTACAAAATCACCAAAGGCGGTAGCGCCGTGGTTGTATTTTCGGCAAAAGACGAGCGCCTAAACGAAGTCTATGTCAAAACCAACTATGGCAAAATTTTTAAAGCGATTCCTTTTGTAAAAGAGGGCTATTATGCGTCTCTCGTAGCGTGGCCTGCAAATTTAGAGGAATTTCGCGCAGAAGCGGTCGCCACCGATCGTGCAGGCAACGAAAGCATTTCGCAGATAAAATATTTTTATCAAGACAAAAAATATAAAGTCTCTACTATCAAGCTAAATCCGGGCTTCATTAACGGCAAAGTAAGTGATCTGGCTAGCCAATATGCGCAGAATTTTAACTCGATGAGCGATTTGGAGAAATTTAAATTCGTAAACGAAACTCTGCGTAAGAAAAACGGAGATGATCTGCACGCTGCTACTAGCGCGGTGCACGAGGATAGAATAAATGGATTTGAGCTAAAGCCTTTTTATCCGCTTGCTAAAGGCGCAGCGGTAGCAAGCTTTGCCGATCATCGGATATTTTTTATGAACGACGAACAAGTAAGCGAGTCATGGCATATGGGGCTCGATCTAGCAAGCGTCGCAAACGCCGATATCAAAGAGAGCAACTACGGCAAGGTAGTTTTTGCGCAGGAAAACGGAATTTTCGGATTAAATTTAGGAATTTACTACGGTTTTGGATTGTACGGCATCTACGGACACTGCTCGGCGACGCAGCTAAGTGTGGGCAGCGACGTAAAGCCGGGCGACATTCTAGCACAGACGGGCTCAAGCGGCTTTGCTTTCGGAGATCATCTGCATTTTGGTATCGTAGTTCAGGGCGTGGACGTAAGACCCGAGGAGTGGATGGATCCTAAGTGGATGAAAGATAACATTACCGATGTCTTAGAATCGTCCAAAAAAGTAATAGAAAAAGGTAAGTAAATTTTAAAATTTTCGCTATAATGCGCGGGTTAATGAAAACGAGGATAGAAATGAGACAGACAACGATAGCTAAGAAAGTCCATAACGTCGGCATCGGGCTACACAAAGGTGAGCCTATCAGACTTACGTTAGAGCCTTTAGAGGCAGGCAGTGGAATCGTATTTTATAGAAGTGATCTTGGCATTAGTTTTAAAGCCGAGCCGAAAAACGTCATAAATACGCAGATGGCGACCGTCGTAGGAAATGAGAAGGGCTATATATCAACAATAGAGCATCTAATGAGCGCCATTAATGCCTATGGTATCGATAATATCCGCATCATCGTCGATGCTAATGAAATTCCGGTGATGGACGGAAGTTCGGCGAGCTTTTGTATGCTTTTGGACGAAGCGGGAGTAAGAGAGCTTGACGCGAATAAAAAAGCCCTCATAATCAAGCGTGTCGTGGAGATTCGCGAGGGCGATAAGCTAGTGCGCCTAAGCCCGAGCAAGAGCCCGAAATTTGATTATACAATTAAATTTAGCCATCCGCTCATCGGTACTCAGCACCATGTTTTTGAATTTAGCAAAAAAGCCTATCTTAAAGAAATTTCGCGCGCCAGAACTTTTGGGTTTTTGAAAGATGTGCAAGCGCTGCGCTCCATGGGGCTGGCTCTAGGCGGCAGCTTAGAAAACGCCGTCGTAATCGATGAGAATAAAATTTTAAATCCCGAGGGCTTGCGCTTTGAAAACGAGTTCGTCCGCCATAAAATTTTAGACGCGATCGGCGATCTTGCGCTCGTAGGTGCTCCGATTTTGGGAGATTATACGGCGTTTGCGGGAAGCCACGATCTAAATCATAAACTCACTTTGGCAGTCCTTGCCGACGCGAAAAATTTCGAGCTAGTAGATCTTACCGCCGAGGTTGTGCGCGAATATCAAAAAGTCTTTGCTTGAGGCTGCAAAATCAAAGAGGTTGAAATTCTAATCGCTGCTCTTAGCGCTCCGTGCCTGCTCGGTGTGTATGAAAACGGCGCTAAGATAACGGAATTTGCAAGCGCCAAAGACGAAAAAGCCGATAACTTCCTGATCGCTAAATTTAGCGAAATTTTAAAAGATTACAAAATCAAAGATCTCATCTACGCAAATACTCCCGGCAGCTTCATGGGCATGAAGGTAAGCTACGTGATATTGCGCACGCTTAGCATCGCCCTTGATGTGCCGCTGTACGCCATCAGCGGCTTTGAGCTAAGCGGCTTAGGGCCGATCAGGGCGAACAAAAACTTCAGCTACGTTTACGATCGCGGCAAAATCAAAATGAAAAAATGCGCTCCCGCCGCGCTATCTTTACCACAGGATTTATCGGTTTTAAATAAAAGCGATGATATACTTCCAAATTACATCATAGAAGCGGTTTAGGAGAGAGCTTGATTATAAGAATTCCTGCGACGAGCGCAAATTTAGGCCCCGGTTTCGACGCGCTCGGTCTTAGCCTAGGGCTATTTAACGAAGTAGAGATTACCGAGCAGAAGTTTTTTTGCGTATCGCTTAGCGGCGAGGGCAGCGATAGAGCGTGGCTTAAGAAGGGTAACGCTTTTTTGAATATTTTCAATGAAATTTACAGAAAACTAGGCGGCGGGCAAGAGATAAATTTTAAATTTGCTTTTCACAACAACATCCCGTTTTCGCGTGGGTTGGGCAGCAGCTCGGCCGTGATCGTAGGCGCCATCGCAAGCGCTTATAAAATTTGCGGTTTTGAGATCGATCGCGCTAAAATTTTGAACACGGCGCTGGAATATGAAAATCACCCCGACAATATCGCGCCCGCAACGCTCGGCGGCTTTGTCAGCAGCGTCGTGAACGGCAAGACGGTTCGCACGCAAAAATGCGAAATTTCGCAAGATCTGCAAGCCGTCGTCGTTATCCCCGATACGCCGATGCCTACGAACGAATCTCGCGGAAAGCTGCCTAAGAGCTTTTCGATCAAGGATTGCGTCAGCAACCTCTCGCATGCGGCGTTTCTGACCGCTTGTTTTATGCGGCGCGACTACGACAGCTTACGCTACGCCTGTATCGACAAGATGCACGAACAGATGCGCATGGGCGCGCTTCCGCAGCTTTTTAAGCTGCGCGAGATCGCCTATGATAACGGCGCGCTTATGAGCTCGCTCTCCGGTAGCGGCTCAAGCTTTTTAAATTTAGCCTACAGATCCGACGCCGCAAAGCTTAAAGCCTGCCTTAGCGAAAATTTTAAAAACTTCCGCGTCGAAATTTTAGAGATCGACAACGGCGGCTTTAATATTGACTAAGAAAAATAAAGATATAATCGCATGAGCGAACCGATTAGGATGTGCGTTATTTGCAGGGGGCGCTTCGCCAAGCGCGAGCTCCACGCCTTTTTGCAAAATTTTAAAAATATAAGCTCAAACAGACAATTTTATATTTGCAACGGTTGCATAAATCAAAAAGAGAAAATTTCAAAATATCTATCTAAATTTGCGTCTAGCGCAGATTTGGGACATATCAAGGAGAGAGTTTTAAATGGGTGTTCTGATTAAAGATATCGCGGACGAGCTTGGATACGCAAGCAAAGAGATAATCGAAAAAGCGCAGGAGATGGGCTTTAAAAAGGTAAAAACCGCGTCGAATAAAGTAAGCGAAGAGGAAGCTGCCGCTATTTACGATTATATCCAGACGGGAATTTTGCCGGGGAAAAAGTCAAAGCCCGCGAAGAAAAGTTCCGAAAAAGCGCAAGAGGACGAGAATAAGCCCGCTAAAAAACAGAGCGAAACTAAAAAAACCGTTAAAAAAGAGAGCCCTAAAAAGGCGGAAAGCTTAAAAGCTTCCGAATCCAAAGAGCCCGCGCAGAGCGTTAAAGAACCTAGCGATGAAAAAGACGACCAATGCTTTCAATACCAGCAAAATTGCCAGCAAAATCAGAATCTGCTGCCAGCCGCCGATTAAAGCTTGGATATCCAGTTTCATGCCGACCGTGATAAAGAAGAAACCGAGCAGAATATCGCGGAACGGACGGATGTCGTCTTCCACCTGAAAACGGTATTCCGTTTCCGAAAGCAGCATACCGGCGACGAATGCGCCCAATGCCATGGACAGGCCTTCAAGCTCTGTCAGATAGGCCACGCCCAAAGTAACCAGCAAAACGTTGATCATGAAGAGTTCAGACGACTTGCGTTTGGCGACCATTCTGAACCAGCGCGACATTACCTTGCTGCCGATAACGAACAACACGCCCAGCGTGACCAGCATTTTCAATCCGGCAAGACCCAGCGCGACCCACAGACTGCCTTCTTCGCCATTGCCCGACAACGCAGGAATCAGGATCATCAACGGTACAACGGCA
>NZ_CALIMQ010000248.1 GCF_938045535.1 uncultured Campylobacter sp.
CGAATAAATTCTCCGTCAAAATCACGTCAAACTGCGCGGGCGCACGCACGAGCTGCATCGCGGCGTTATCGACGTACATAAACTCTAAATTTATCCCTGCATAATTTTTCGCTAGCTCGCTTACGACCTCGCGCCACAGCTGGCTTGTTTCAAGCACGTTGGCTTTATCCACGAGCGTTATCTTTTTATTTCGTAAAAGTGCGGCCTCAAACGCGACCTTAGCCACGTGCTCGATCTCGGCGGCGTTGTAGCACATCGTATTTAGCGCGTCCTTTTCGTTTTTAACGCGCGGCTGCCCGAAATAAATCCCGCCCGTAAGCTCGCGCACCACCATTATATCGACGCCCTTGATGATCTCAGGCTTTAGCGTCGAAGCGTTTATCAGCTCATCAAAAATCATTGCAGGACGCAAATTTGCAAACGCTCCAAGCTCTTTGCGAATTTTTAGCAGTCCGCTTTCGGGGCGCAGTTCGCGCGGCAAGCCGTCCCATTTAGCGCCGCCGATCGCACCAAAAAGCACCGCATCGCTCGATTTAGCGGTATTTAGCGTCTCATCCGGAAGCGGAACGCCCATAATATCGATTGCCGCGCCGCCCATCAAGCGGTAGTCAAAATTTAGCTCAAAATTAAATTTATGGCTTACGGCATCCAGCACCTTGATCGCTTCTTCGATGATCTCAGGGCCGATTCCGTCGCCTTTTATCACGCATACGTCGTACTTTTTCATCCAAATTCCTTACAAGTTTATCTTTGTTTTTGCATAATTTATCGCTCCGCCGGCATCGAGGAGCTTTTGCATAAACTCGGGGATCGCGCCGAATTTATACTGAGTTTTTTGAGTTAAATTTTTAATTACGCCGCCCTTTAGATCGATGCTAAGCTCGTCGCCCTGCGCGATCTTGTCCGTCTCGTCGCATTCGAGGATCAAAAAGCCCGTGTTGAAGCTGTTTCGATAAAAAATCCTAGCGAAGTTCTTTGCGATCACGCATGAAATTCCGGCAGCCTTAAGCGCCATCGGTGCGTGCTCGCGCGAGCTGCCGCAGCCGAAATTTTTCCCCGCTACGATGATGTCGCCGCGAGCTATTTTGGACGAAAAATCCCTATCCGCATCCTCCATGATATGCGTCGCAAGCACCGCCGCATCGGAGGTATTTAAGTAGCGCGCCGCGATAATAATGTCGGTGTCGATATCATCGCCGAATTTCCATACTTTTGCCATATTTCCGCCTTAAATTTTAAAATAGATGCGCGATTTTACCGACAAATTTATTAAAATCCGCTCAATCGCTCCGATATGAGGGCGGAATTCCTCGTTTGAAATTTAGGGCTAAATTTAAACGCAAAAGCTCAGAGATAGGAAGTGCGGAGGCGTTAAATTTTAAAGCGGCAACGTGAAGGAAGCGGAATTTTGGCGCGCTAATTTTCGTCTTGCGAACGCGGAATTTTAACGGGTAATCTTAAATTTATCTAAAAATATAACCTAAATTTTAAAATTTAGCCTAATTTCTAGAATTTGAAAAATCATTAAATTTAGATAGTTCGCGCCGTATATAAGCAAAAATAAAGAGCGTTTCGGTATAATCCAATTTTCCAAAACCAAATACACAACGACACAAGGAGATTTTATGGCGAGCCCAAAAGACGCCTTAACGCCCATCGAGCAGTTCTTCGACGACAATCAAAAAAGCTACATCACCTACGAAAGACTGATAAAATTTTTTGACAAGGCTCCCACCGCGACGGCCGTTAAGAAGGTCGAAGCGCTTACGAAAAAATTTGACGTCGAGCTGATCTCCGCCGCAGAAATCTCCAAAATCAAAAATTTAGAGGACGCGAAACTCAAAGAAGCCACGCAAAAAAAGCTGCTGGATGAGGGCTGGGACGAGGAATTTGATCTATCCAGCGACGTCGAGCTTTTGGAGTGGAGCCGTTCGGACAGCCCGGTGCGGATGTATCTGCGCGAAATGGGACAGATCCCGCTGCTGACCAAAGAAGAGGAGATCGAGATCAGCAAAAAAATCGAGCTCGGCGAGGACATCATCATCGACGCGTTTTGCTCGGTGCCGTACTTAATAGACTTCATTTTAGACTATAAAGAGCCGCTCATCAACCGCGAACGTCGCGTCAAGGAGCTTTTCAAGAGCTTTGACGACAGCGACGAAGAGGGTGAAGAGGAGGACGAAGAGGAACTATCGGAGGAGGATTACGACGAAGAGGATGAGGAAAGTGCGGACGAGGCGAAGCAAAGGCGATCCAAAAAGAACGATAAGCGCGCTCTAAAGGTCATCGAAAGCTTCAAGGCTCTTGAAAAAGCCAAAAAGGATTGGATGAAATTTGCCGAGAAAAACGCCGAGGCGATTAAGCAGAGCAAGGGAATTTTATCGAAGCTAAACTTGGCGTTTAAAAAGAAAATTTTAAAAGAAAAGCTCATGGATCTGGGGCCAACCAGCAAGCTCATCACCGAGATCGTAAAATCGATGGAGACCGCGCTAAAAAGCGACGAAGGCTTCGAAAAAGAGCTCAAGCGCCTGGAATACAAGCTGCCGATGTTTAGCGCCGAACTGCGCGAAAATCACAAAAAAATCCTAAAAGATATCACGAAGCTCAGCAAGGACGACATCATCGCGCGCGTGCCGGAAGCTACGATGGTCTCGACCTATGTTGATATAAAAAAGCTCTTTTTGACAAAAGAGGCAAGCAAACAAAGCTTCAATCTCGAGCCCGAGCGGCTGAAAGAAATTTTAGAGCAGATCAAACGCGGCAAGCGCATCAGCGATAATGCAAAGGCGCGCATGGCTAAGTCCAACCTACGCCTGGTCGTATCCATCGCCAAGCGCTACACCAACCGCGGGCTGCCGTTTTTAGACCTCATCCAGGAGGGTAATATCGGGCTTATGAAGGCTGTGGATAAATTTGAATACAAGCGCGGCTATAAATTTTCGACCTATGCGACGTGGTGGATCCGCCAGGCGATCTCGCGCGCTATCGCCGACCAAGCACGCACGATCCGCATCCCGATCCATATGATCGAGACGATAAATCGAATTAATAAAATCACGCGCAAATATATGCAAGAAGGCGGCAAGGAGCCCGATATCAACGTCATCGCGCAAGAAGTAGGCCTTAGCGTCGATAAGGTAAAGCAGGTCATCAAAATCACAAAGGAGCCGATCAGCCTGGAAGCGCCGATCGGAAACGAGGATGACGGCAAATTCGGCGATTTCGTCGAAGACAAAAGCTCGGTTTCGCCGATCGAGCAAATTTTAAAATCCGACCTTAAAGAGCAGATCGACGATATTTTAGAACAGCTCAACGACCGCGAGCGCACGGTGATCCGCATGCGATTCGGACTGCTTGACGACGAGAGCGACCGTACGCTCGAAGAGATCGGCAAGGAGCTCAATATCACTCGCGAGCGCGTCCGTCAGATCGAAAGCTCGGCGATCAAAAAGCTAAAACACCCAAAGATCGGCCGCAAACTAAAAACCTATATCGAGAGCTAGAGCGAAACTCCGATATAATTTACTCTTAAAACGCTCGGCAAATTTAAAATTATAGATAGCCGGGCTTTGACGTAGGTATGATTGATCCTGATGTACGACAAAATTTAAATCCGCTAAGATCCGAGCCGAGACCGTCAATAATGTATTTTTAGTCTAAATTTATCAAATAGGACGCAAATCAGGGCACAGTAAAATGTAGTAGCACTCACTTGAAACGCCGATTTTGAGATGCTTAAGGTTTTAAATCTGTAGGTTTCAAACTCCAACAGAGTAAATTTACACATTGCCGAATGGACGCACTCCATGGGTTATAGCCAGTTTCAAACCCCATCGGAGATAATTTACACTTTGCTTGGCAGATAAGCTCAAGCAATTTTTCATCTGAGTTTCAAACTCCAGCGGAGGAAATTTACACATAATCTCGACTGCTTTAGGAAGGGATTTGATTGCGTTTCAAACTCCAACGGAGAAATTTACACTTGCCACCTGCGCCACCTATATTGCCGCTAATCCTATGTTTCAAACTCCAACGGAGAAATTTACACCCAGTTTTTTAAGGCACTTCTTATTAATTCTACTCGTTTCAAACTCCAACTGAGAAATTTACATAGTAAGGTTTTCGGAGGTTTGCGATGGAATTTATTTGTTTCAAACTCTAACGGAGAAATTTACACCGTTTCGGCTGAAAAGACCGAGATCGAGCAAAGCAGTTTCAAACTCCAACGGAGAAATTTACACAGCGCTAGAAATTCTATTTTTTCAGGCTATGAGTATTGAAGTTTATATTCTTACCCCTTAAATTTAGATAAGCGGCAAAGGCTGTTTAAAGTAAAATACCGTATTTGCGGTGTTTTGCAAATTTCAGCCAAAGCTTTATCGGTATATTTGCAAAATTCCAACCAAAATCGATAGCGCGATTTAACGGCGCAAAAGCCGCCGCCGTTTTGCCGCGCTGTCATTCCGCCTCACATCATCTGGCTGGCTTACTGCATGCCGACGAACCGGCAACTCGGCACCGACAAACTTTGACACACACTCAATCGCATCCCGCTTGCCGCACTGCCGTACCCGCAATCGCAGCACCCATAAATTTTGCCGGATTGCCGTGCCGACAACCGCAATACTATATTAAATTTACTGCTCCGCCGTGCCGTCCCACTCTTAAAATTACCTTCTGTAGCCAAGGGTGTACTGGATAACACGACGTCGGTATTTTTGTTTTTCTCTAAATTTACCTTCCGTAGCGTCGCCAAATTTAACCGCGTCGCAAGCTGCATTTTTTAAGGTAGCTATAAATCCAGGCTCCGAGTAATAAAATCGCCGCGAGGCAGTACATATAAAAGGCCGCGCCGTTTTCATACTCCACGTCCTGCGCGCTAAAGACCTGCTGCGACATCTCGGGGTTTCGCGCCGCCTCGTCCGCGATCTGCGCCATCACCTCATCATCATGCACGTCTAGCGTGATCTTTCGCAGATCGATGAAATTCGTCCGCTTATCCAGATGCCTGCCGCTGCGACCCGTGACGTAAACGCTATGCGAGTAAAAATTTAGATAATAAAATCCCGCGTCGTCTTTCAAAAGCCTTTCCGAGATCTGCCGCACGGCGCCTTTAAACGGATTGTCGCCCGCCCTTTTTAGCGCACTTAGCTTACTGCCGTCTGCTCCAAATTTATAATACACGTACCAAAACGCATCTTTGAGCAGGCCTTCGGCGCCGCTGCCGCGCGGGCGATTTAAAATTTTATCCTTGCTTAGATAAAATATGCCGTTTTTGCTCGCAAACAGCATGTATTCCTGATGCCCACTCTGAAAATTTAGCGGCGTATAGGGCTCGTTTGCAGCCTCAAACCTCTCGCCGTTCATCAGCACCGCGCCCGTAGCTGGATCAAAAAGAAACTCTATGCCCGAGTTTGGCTCCACGAGATACATCTGCTCACTAGGCGTGAAATTTAGCCTCTCGCCGTCCGCATAGACGCTGCGTCCGTCGCTTAGCCAATTATCGATCAGGCGAAAGTGCACGGGCAGCTCGGGGCCGTCTTCGTATATGTTTTTTCGCCTTATCTGTTTTAGATTTTTTACGTCCGCGCCCTCTAAAATTTTACCCTCGTAAAATACCCGCTCGCCGTCCGTGGCCACATACGGGCTCTCGGTCAGTGGCCAGATGGGCGCGCTAGTATCAAGTCTGGCGTAGGGATAGTTGTACTCCTGCGGCCATTTGGAGAGCCCGAACGCATGTAAAAACACTTTATAAATGTAGCTTATCGCACCGCCCGTGCGCTGCGTGACGTCCGAGCAGAAGTAGCTCACGCGTCCGTCGCTGTAGTAGCGAGAGCCGATCTTTTGCGTGCGAGCGGGATCTAGCCCCGTCATCTTGCGAGCGCCGCAAAATACGCTACTAGCGTCCATACCGACGTTTGTGTAGGAGTATCTGCCGGTATCAAGCGCGCGAAAGCTCGCCGCGTCCGCACCGCCCTCTAACTCGTAAGGAGCAAGGTTCCAAGAGCGTAGATAAATTTTGCCGCCGATGTCGTAATAATCGCTTCTGCCGATCTTTTGCGCGTCCGCGGGCAGCTCGCGCGAGCGGTCATACACCGACAGCTCATAGATAAAAACGAGCGAGACGAAGAGCGGCACGAAAAGTATCGCAAAGAGCAGCTTTAGCGCCTTTTTATCAAATTTACTTAAATTATCTGCCTTTTTCATAAGGCAATTATATATCTTGCTAGTTTAAAACGTTAGAAATTTGCGAGCGTTTGCGAGGAAAATTTTAAAATTTAGGCTGCGGTAAATTTAGCGGCGAAAGCTGCGAGTAAATTTGACGACTAGCCAAAGCTCAAATTTACCCGCAATTACGCGAAACTACGCAAGCTCCGCGCAAATTTAACTTAATACCCGTCAAAATGCTTGGTCTTTGGCAGTACCAAATTTAGCGTAATACCGATAAGCGCGCCAAGCCCCACGCCGCTAAAGCTCATCGCGCCAAAGTCCAGCACCATGCCGCCGATCGCGCAGACGAAGATGAGCGCGACGATGATCATATTGCGCGGCTCAGCTAGGTCCACGCCGTTTTTTATGAGCGTCTCCATGCCCACGCTAGCGATGATACCGAAAAGCAGCAACATAATGCCGCCGATGACGGGAGCGGGGATCGTGGAGAGCGCGGCGCCGAGCTTACCCACGAAGGCTAGCAGTATCGCTGTAAGCGCGGCAAAGGTCATGATGGCGGGATTGTAGGCCTTCGTGATGCTGACCGCGCCCGTGACCTCCGAGTAGGTAGTGTTCGGCGGTCCGCCAAAGCAGCCTGCTAGCGACGTCGCGAGTCCGTCGCCTAGCAGAGTGCTTTTAAGTCCGGGATTTTTGAGGAAATTTTCCTTCGTTACGTTGCTGATCGCGAGCATATCGCCGATGTGCTCGATCGCGGGCGCGATAGCGATAGGCACCATGTAGATCACGGCTTCGAGCTTAAAAACCGGCGCGGTGAAATTTGGCAGCGCAAACCACGGCGCGTTTAGAATCGGCGTAAAATCCACGATCCCGACAAACAGCGACGCGCAGTATCCAGCCGCGATGCCGCAAAGTATGGGCACTAGGCGCAGCATACCGCGGCCAAACATCATCACGACGATGACAGCCGAAAGCGAGATGAGCGCGATCGTAAGCGACTGGCCTTGCGTATAGAGCGCCTCCTTGCCCTTGCCCATGACCATATTTACGGCTGCTGGCGAGAGGATGAGACCTATCGTCATGATGACGGGGCCGACGACCACGGGTGGTAAAATTTTATGCAAAAACCCCTCGCCTTTTAGCCTAATAAGCAGGCTCAGAACCACGTAAAAAAGCCCCGCCGCGATCACTCCGCTCATCGTCGCGGCGATGCCCCACTCTTTCACGCCAAAGCTTAGCGGCGCGATAAACGCGAAGCTAGACGCGAGAAAGATCGGCGGAACGTGTTTGCGCGTGATGAGCTGAAACAGCAGCGTGCCGATGCCCGCGCCCAAAAGCGCCATGGCGGGGTTCAAGCCCGTCAGCAACGGTACCAGAACCATTGCGCCGAAAGCGACAAATAAAATCTGCGCCCCCGCCACCGCTTGTTTCAAATATTGCATGATGACACTTTCTTTACAAAAACACGGCAGATTATAACGGTTGCCTGCCGCAAGGCAAAATCCTTCTTCAAGCTGTGCCGCATTTTGATGCGATGAGGCCGTCTGAAAACCTCAAACCCGACGCAAGGAGTCCGTCATGCTGCCCCCGCATCCGCTGCATTCCCTGTTTGCCGCACGGCATATCGCCGTTATCGGAGCCAGCCAGCGTTCCGAAACTTTAGGCGGCCGCGTGTTTGCCTCCATGCTGAACCACCCCTTTCAAGGGCGGCTGACGCCGGTGAATTTGCGCCATCCGACGGTGGCCGGTTTGCAGGCCTATGCCCAAATCAGCCAGATTGACGACAAGCCTGATGCGGCGGTTGCAGTCTGCCATGTCTCCGCCCACCCCGGTATTGCCGCCGCCTGCATCCGCCTGCGCATCCCGTATTTATTGTGCATTGCGGACGACGGCGGTTACGACGGGGAATCGCTGGCACGTCTGCAGAAGGCTGCCGCTTCGGGCAGGACGCAGATTACCCTGTGCAGTGCCGACGGTTTCAACCTGCCCGCGCAAAATC
>NZ_CALIMQ010000249.1 GCF_938045535.1 uncultured Campylobacter sp.
CTTTCACCAAGCATATTACACGCGGGTAACCGCCAAAGGAGAAAAGATGAAAAAAACGCTAAGCACGCTTTTTATCTTAGGTGCGTTATTTTTCGCAGGCTGCAACGACGAAGGCAAAGGCTCCTCAAATTCCGCGCAAGGTTCCGCCGCGCCGCAAAGTTATATCGATGGGATTAAAAAGCGCGGCGTGGTAAGGATCGCGGTTTTCGGCGATAAGCCGCCGTTTGGTTATATCGACGATGCGGGCAAAAACGCGGGATATGACGTGTATTTTGCAAAACGTATCGCAAAGGAGCTCTTGGGCGATGAGAGCAAGGTGCAGTTTGTGCTCGTAGAGGCCGCCAATCGCGCGGAATTTTTGGCGTCCGATAAGGTCGATATCACGCTTGCAAATTTCACCGTCACGCCGGAGCGCAAAGAGGTCGTGGATTTCGCGCTACCGTATATGAAGGTAGCTCTCGGCGTCGCGAGCCCTAACGGCGATATTACCGACGTTTCGCAGCTTAAGGACAAAACGCTTTTAATCAACAAAGGCACGACCGCAGATCTGTATTTTACAAAAAATCATCCCGAAATCAAGCTTTTAAAATTTGACCAAAATACCGAGACTTTCGGTGCGATGCTGGACCACAGAGGCAATGCGATCGCGCATGATAATACGCTTTTGTTCGCGTGGACGAAGTCAAACCCGGGCTTTAAGGTAGGCATCCGCTCGCTGGGCGATCAGGACGTCATCGCGCCTGCGGTCAAAAAGGGCAACGACGAGCTTCGCAAATGGCTTGACGATCTAATCGTAAAGCTCGCGGACGAGAAATTTTTCCACGCCGACTACGACGCGACGCTAGCGCCAGTATACGGCGACGACATCAAAGCTGACGATGTCGTAATCGAAGGCGGAAAGCTATAAATTTAGATTTGCCGTCTAGTTTAGCGGGCGATCTTACTAAGCCCCGCAACCTTGCAGCGACGCTAGCGCCGTAGCTTTACCGAAACGGCGTCCATAAACGCCTAGGCAGCGAGCGCTTTTATAAGCTAGCTAAATTTATCGATCTAGCGGCAAAGTTTTGCTCTCGCACGACAGATTTAGCCACCGAGTAAATTTTAGCCGAGATGGAATGCAGCCTAGCGCGGGTCGTCGCGGCAAAATTTAAGTCGCGCGCATAGCATAAATTTCAAGCGATAGTAAAATTCTAACGCAAACTGCTCGTGCGGTAAAATTTATGCCGCACGAACGATGGCAAATCACAAGCGCTCGCTCGTTAAACAGAGCGGGAATTTATAAAATTTTATCGGCTCATGCAGCTTGTAAAGTCTTATACGAACGCTTTCCGCGTGCGCTCCATCTTTCGATTGGCTCGTGCGAAAGAGCGATCGCATATCCGCCCAAACGCACGATCCGCGCAACGCATCCATTTCTATGTTTAGCTAGACAGCGCATCTGTGTCGTGTAGCTGAGCCTACAATCCCGCGCGCTTTGTCCCGTCTATCTTGCGCCGCCACAGCCGTATGTAGTCTCCTCTGCCATACTCCACAGCGCTGCTGCTCGCCTTATTCGCTCCAAATTTTGCGGTTCAAATTTAGCTCGCTCACGATACCCGCAAGCGCACCGATCTCATCTACGTAAAGCGCTATCGTGGCGTCCTGCTTTAGCGAGCAGTCGATTCTAGGCTCAAAATTATCGCGCCAGGTCTCGATCGCCATGTAAATTTTATCCTCCCTTAGCACCGCGTTTATCTGCGAGCCCAGCCTTAGATAGACCTCCGTCAGTCGCTGCATCAAAAGCGGCGTCAGAGCGTATCTGGCACCCACCTGATCGGTCGTATATACGTCGAAAAACTCCTCAAATTTCACGTCGTCCATATTCGCTCGCTGCCCGTATCTACGCAGATTTCGCGAGTTTTTGTGACATACCCGCACCTCACAGTTAAGCCTTTTGTGAAAATCCGCGACGAAAAGCACTCCTTGAAATTTTACGTCGGTGCGAGTGCCGTTTTTGGTGCGCACCTTTTCGGCGGCGTAAAAGTCGCTAAACCTCACTGGCACGCCCTGCACCTCCCCGCTCATCATATCCTCGCTCGATTGTTCGTTTATGTAGCAGTCGTAAATTTCAAAAAACTCATCCGTCCCCAACCCGCCATTTTCATCGTAGCTAAGCCCGAAGCTTTTTGCGATGCTCGCGACGATCCTGCTTTTGAAATTTGATCTGAAATTCCGTCTTTTGCTCGCCGTCAAAAGAGCGCCTACTATGCCGTAAACGGAGATGCCGAAAAATACACCGGGCGCCACTTCGTCCCAAAAGCGCGCCACCAGTGCGCCCACGCCGAGCCCTACGACAGCGGCGACGATGTTGGCCTTTTTCACCGCTTTTTGCAGTGCCGCGCGCTCATCCTCCAGGCTCTGTAGATCGGCTAGAAAGTTAAATTTTGATCCGGCCGTGCCGTCTTTCTCGCCCCTGCCTTCTCTTTCGGCAGCTTTGGGCTCAAACCTCTCGTAAATAGCGCTCGCGCGGCTATCACTGCTTTCGAAGCTACCGCCCTCGCCTACTTCAGCTTTTAATACCCGCCCCTCGTTTATATCGGTACTTAAAATTTGCCCAGTTTGCGCCGCGCCCTGCCCTAGCGCGCCTGTATTTTGCGCCGTATCAAGGCCGCTAAATTTATCAAAATTTGCGCGCTGCGTGCCGCCGTTTTTGCCAAGGCTTAGGCTGTAAAATAGGCGGTAGAGCAGCCCGTTTAAGAGGGGAAAGATGATGAAAAGCGCGATTATAAGCCAGTTTGTATCAAACGAGACGGGCTCTGCTCTGGTATTCAAAAACACGTAAAGCCCGAGCAGTAGCAGGATTATCAAAAATGAGACGAGCTTGCTAATGCGCGCGAGCTTTTCGCGCCGTTTTTCAAGCAGGTAAAGCTCCTCTAAATCGCCGTTTATATCCATAATCCGCCTTTTGTAGCGCATTTAAGCGCCGGTTCATTTGTCGTGCAAATGTTTAAATTTAACCGCGTGCCGCAAGTTTGATCGCCGTTAAATTTAGCGCAAAGCCGCGCCCTGCTGCAAAATTTTAAAATTTGCTCCGCCGCTTTAAATTTAGTCGCTGTAAATTTTAAATTTCGCCTTTGCCGTGCCGCAGCTTGCTTAGTGCAGGCAGATCTTTAGCGCCTCTTTCAGCCGTCCTAGCCCGTCTTTTAGCAGCGCTCTAGAGGTCGCGATATTTAGGCGCAAAAATTTCTCGCCGCCCTTGCCGTATTGCGCGCCGCAGGAGAGATACAGCCCCGTTTTTTCGCGGATGAAGCGCGCAAGCTCCGCGCTATCCTGCGTGTAAGCGCCCGCATCGAGCCACATAAGATAGGTTGCGTCTTGCGGCACGACATGCACCTGCGGAAGCTCGCGCGCGATAAATTCCGCCGCGAATTTGCGATTTTCGCTGAGGTATTCGCGCAGCGCGTCCAGCCACGGCGCACCCTTCGTAAATGCGGCGATCGCTCCTTGGACGCCGAAAAAATTCGGCTCGGCGATGTCGTCGGAATTTAGCGCCTTTGAAATTTTATGACGCAAGCGTTTATCCGCGGCAAAGACCGCCGCGCTTTGCAGCCCCGCGATATTAAACGCCTTGGTTGGCGCGATTATGCTAGCCGAGATCCTCTCACAGCTATTGCTTGCCGCAGCAAATGGCGTGTAACGCACGCCCGGCTCGGTCAGATCGCAATGCACCTCATCGCTAAGCACCGTCACGCAATGCTTCTCACACAGCTCGCCGATACGGGCGAGATCGTCCCTGCTAAAGGTGCGGCCGACCGGATTGTGCGGGTTGCAAAGGATAAAAAGCGTCGTCTGCGGATCGGCGAGATTGGCCTGTAGATCCTCCCAATCAATGCTGTAATCGCCGTTAGCGTAGGTAAGCTCGTTTTCTATCGGCACGCGGGCGGCGTTTTTGATGCAGTAGTAAAAGCAGTTATAAACCGGGCTCATCAGCAGCACGTTTTCGGCAGGCGAGGTGAGCTTGCGGATGATCGAATCGATCGCAGGCAGCGTGCCGCCGGCATAGATCAGCCACTCCTTTTGGATTTCATAATCGTGGCGCGCGAGCCACCAGCCTTGATACGCGCTGCGCCATTCATCATCGACGAGCGAATAGCCCAAAACCCGCTCGTTCAGCCGCTTTTGCAGAGCCTCAATGATCTCGGGCGCGACGGCAAAGTCCATATCCGCGACCCACATCGGAAGCTCATTCTCACCTACGTCCCATTTAAGCGACTTCGTGCCGCGGCGGTTTGGCAGAGTGTCGAAGTCGTATTTCTCCTTGCCACTTATAAAATCAAAAAGTCCCATCTTACGCCCTTAATTCAGTAATAATTTCAGTTTTAGACGCGTCCGTTGCGCCGTCTAGGATCAGCTCGCCGATGCTTGCCGCGCGGATTAGCCCGCTGCTCGGATTTTTGACGCTATCGATCGCGCCTTTTATTTCGGCATGTACGTCGCTGTATTCAAACGCTAGCGTCGTATTTATGAGCTCGCAGTCTTGCAAGCGCAAATTTTGCATATAGCAAAAGCCCTGCAGGCTCTCGATCTTGCAGTTTCGCAGCGTTACGTTTTTAGAATTCCACCCAAAGTATTCGCCCGCGATAAAGCAGTCCTCGACCACGATATTTTCGCAGTTCCAAAACGCGTCCTTGGATAGGAGTTTGGAGTTTTTGATCGTTACGTTTCTGCAGCCGTCGAAGCAGTAATCCCCGAAGAGCGATAGATTTTCGATGCTTAAGTTTTCGCAATCAAGCCCGAAATACGCGCCCTTTGCGGTAACGTTTTTTAGCGTGACGTCGCTGCAGTGCCACAAGGTCTCCTGTGCGTCGTGAAATTCTACATTTTGCAGCGTGGCGTCTTTTACGCGACGAAGCCCTTTAGGCGCGCCGTAGAGGCAGTCTTTTAGCACCACGCCGCGGCTATACCAGATCCCTGCGCGCGCGACCTCGTCGAATAAGCAGTCCTGTGCGCGGATATTTTCGGCGTACCAAAACGGATATTTCCACTCAAATTTACAGTTTTGCGCGACGATATTTGCGCTGTGTTTTAGCGGCGACTCGCCCTCGCCGAAGACGGAATTTTCGATCCGCAGATCCTTTGCGCAAAACAGCGCGCGCTCGCCGCTAAAGTGCTTTTGTCTTAATATTTGCATGGCTTTCCTTAGATTTAAAATTTGCTTCAGATTATACAAGGAATTTCAAAATTCCGCGTAGCTTGGGCGTATGAAACGCAAGCGAATTTTAAAAATTTTAAAATTTAAAGGCGGCGAAGGGCTAAATTTGACGCGCCTCGGTAGTGGTTACGAAACATATGCGGCGAATGCGCGGCAAATAGCCGCGCGCTTATAAAGGCGTTTTTGTAAACGCCCTAATGAAGCGCGCCCAGGTCGTTACGGCGAGCCGCACAGGCGCCCGTATCCACTCGCGACGTGCGTCGCTCGAAAGATACATAAAATTTATCGCAAGCGGCGCTTTAAAATTTATAAAATTTTCTCCGAGCAGCATGTAAATTTTAGCAAACGTCTCAAAGAAGCGTAAATTTTACCCCGCGCACAAACGGGGCGCGTCTAATGCTCGTGGTGATGCAAGTGGATATCTTCGCCGCGGTCTCGATCTGTAGCACGCTTTCGCAGATCAAAATACACAAAAAGCCCGCTAGGCTCGCCATCCTCGTAAATTTCAAGTTTGTAGCGCATTACGGCGTGCGTGCACACTGCAACGTCAAGCGTCGCTTCATAGCCGTCTGCGCTGCGCTTTAGCGGGAATTCCGCATTGCCCATATTCATACTCACGCCCGAAATTTTAACGCTCGGATTTTTCAGCTCACGCGAAATTCCGCTTATTTTTAGCTCGTTTACTCCCGCTTCGATCGGATGGCGCGCTACGCTAAAGAGCGCCTTCTGCCCGCCGGCGTTAGTCTCGCAGTCCTGTGCGGCTAGATTGCAGCCCAGACGCATCCTTATATCCTTAAATAATGCATCGCTCTCATCCGCGCCAAATCCTAAAGTAGCGGCGAAAATCAAGCTAAAACGTAGAGCCTTTATCATTATGATCCTTTGTAAATGAAATTTGTGCGCAATTTTAGCAGAAAATTCCGCGCCTATTAAAAATATTTATTAAAATTTTAGCTAAAATAACGATATCTTCTACGAAAGGATAAAAAATGGCTGAGTTTTTAATCAAAGATGCTAAGGACGGCTGCAAATTCGATCTACTTTATGACGGGCACGTACTGTGCACCTCCGAGGTTTACACGAGCAAGGCCGCTTGCAAAAACGGCATCGAAAGCGTCGTAAAAAACGCTGCGCTAAATAAGATCGAGGATCAAATCGCGGGCGGAGAAAAGCTAAATAATCCGAAATTTGAGCTTTACACCGATAAAGCAGGCAAGGTTCGCTTCCGCCTAACGGCTAGCAACGGACAGATCATCGCCATCAGCAAGGATTTTGAGGCCAAGGCGGACGCTCTAAAAGTAATAGAACTTATTGTAAAACAGGCTCCGAAAGCCAAGATCAAGGAGGCATAAATGGACATAAACGGACTTGTAAATATGGTCTCTGCGCTCAAAAGCGATGATAAAAATTTAAGAGAATTTCAAAGCGGTCCGGTCGCTTTTATCGAAAAATTTCTAGGCGTGGACCTACCCGACGATCAGATAAATGCGATAATTGCGGGCATCAGCTCAAATTTTTTAAGCAAAAACGAAAGCGGCGGATCTGGCTCGCTAGGCTCGATGCTGGGCGGACTTTTGGGCGGCGGCGAGGACGTACAAGCAAATGCCGTCGATAGCAAAGGGGTGGATTTTAGCGCGCTGATCGGCAAAATCGCAAGCGCCAAGCTCGACCTCAACGGCGACGGCAAAATCGATATCAACGACGCAAGTAGCTTTTTGGGCGATCTTTTAGGAGGCGGTGCAAACGGCGAAAATATCACCGAATAGGTGTGCTTTCAGGTAATGGTCAATGTGCGGTGAAAAGGTGAACAGCGGCCCGCTGACCGGCTGGCCGGCCAGCGCGGTTTGCATTTCCGTCCCGATAACGCTCATGTCCACGGCGGGAATAGCAGCGGCGGGGCGGCCTGGGGGGGTGCTTTTGCCCGCTGCCTGTCGTGCTTCGACAGTCGCCAACAGAGTAGCCAAGGCGTTTAGGCTGCGCGGGAAACCGCAGTAGGCGTAGAGTTGTTCCAGTGCGCTTTTGCTTTCTTCCACGGTCAGCGCGGCGTGATCGAAAGCATCATTGAGTGCCGTTGCCAGAGCTTCCTGATCGCCGCGCGCCGTGGCGGCAGCGAGGCAGGCGAGGGCGGTTTGTTTTGGGGTGAGGTTCATGACGGTTCCAATGAGTTGCGGGGCGTTCAAAGGGCGTTGAAAGAGGCGTCATCAACCGGTTCGCACCATTCCGTGCTGGCACCTTCTTTTGGTACGGTCACCGAAATATGCGAAAACCACTGGTCTTTGGCTGCGCCGTGCCAGTGTTTGACCTCGGCGGGGATATTGACAGTGTCGCCAGGACGCAGGCGGCGTGCCGCTTGGCTCGCTTCCTGATACCAGCCCTCGCCGGCAGTGCAGAGCAGGATTTGCCCGGCACCGTGGTGGATATGCCAGTGGTTGCGACAGGCGGGGGCGAAGGTGACGTTATGCACGGCGGCATCGCCCGTAGCAAGAGGGGCGAGATAACTGTTGCCAGTGAAATATTGGGCGTAAGCAGTGTTTTCCTCGCCTTGGGGGAAGATTTGCTGGAAGGACATGGGATTCCTGATGTGGGTAGCGGGTTCATTGTACGCCGTCTGGACTGCGTCAGCCCGCTGGCCTACTATCTCGTCTATCGCGCGGAAAACAGCGAACTGCCAACCGTTCGCGCCTTCCGTAA
>NZ_CALIMQ010000250.1 GCF_938045535.1 uncultured Campylobacter sp.
GGGGGGGGGGGTAGAATTACGTAATTTTTTTCAAAGGATTAAAATGTCTGAACAACCGACCGTTCAACCCCAACCAAACGTGCTTGGGATACTCTCCATAGTCTTTGCGATTTTAGGGATATTTTTTCTAGGGATCGTCTTTGTTCCGCTTGCGTTTTTGTGCGCGATCGCCGCGACCTATCAAGCCGTCAAAAAGCAAGCCTCGCTCGTAATAGCGATATTAGCGTGGATCCTTACGATCGTAGGGCTCATGACCTCGCCCATGCTGCTAGCCACGATCGGCATCTCCGCTTCGTAGCCGCAAATATTCGCGCCGCTTGGCGGAATTTTAATTATCTGATGGACGGCGCGCGAACCTCCGCCCACAGAGTTTTAAAACGTAAATTTATGGGCGGATTTAGCCCCTTGAAATTCTGCGGGCAAAATTTTAAGGCGAAATTTGACACAGGAATTTTGTATCAAAAAATTACGGGCGGAATTTCAGCGTGGAATTTTACCGCGTCAAAACAGCGCGTAAATTTTAAATTTAACCGCCTTTTGGCGCGACGCGAAATTCCAAAACAACGCGCAATCGTCACGCAAAACTTATCATTTAGCGACGCAACATGAAATTTCAAAACGCCGCCTAGTAGCGCGGAAAATTACCTTTTATCGGCGTAAGATAAAATTTCAAAACAGGCGAGCGGCGCCGGAAATTTAAAATTTTGCGCCGAGCGTCGCGAGAGATTAAGAGCGACCGGTAGCGGCAAATTTTAAAGAAATCTAAAAATTTAACATGCTCGCGTGCCCATGCGACACAACAAGGCGGCGCTGCGGGCACGTCCGCGCGAGATGCTCATATTTATCGAAATTTTCGCTCTGCCCGCAGCACGCGCGCTCGTATCACATGCCGATAATCGCGGGCGCAAGCTCCGCTGAAAGCTTGGCGAAACAGCGTTTCGCCGCGGTACGCATACGATCAATTGCAACGCGAAAATGCTTTCGTGCGATACGATCAAGCTCAATGCGAAAGACTTGCGCGCAGCATGTGCTTTTTGAAAGCCACACCGAATATCGCGCGCTAAATTAAAAAGCGAGGCGAGATGCTGCGAGCCGTGCATCGCTCGCGATAGACGCAATACTTAAAAGCGCACAAAAAGCAAGGCAAATCCAAATTAGCCTCGCCGCTTTAGCTTGAAATTTAAGTCTACGCTTCTCAAACACCACATCCCAAAGCCGCGTGCGCAGAGCTTTAAAAACCTCGCCGCTACCACTGCACGTAGGTTCGCGCCTTTTTGATCTCGTCAAGTCGCACGCTCACTTCGCCGCCGTCCGTGCGAAGTCTAAGCACGCCGCCTTCGCAGCCAAGCACCTCGCCGCTTAGCTTCTGCCCGTCCGTGCGGCTTAGGCGCACCAGCTCGCCCACGGAGTTTGCGAAATGCTGCGGCTTGCTTAGCTTGCGCTCAAGCCCGGGCGAGCCAACCTCCAGCGTCCACTCGCCCTCAAGCGGCGGCTCCACGTCGAAAATCGGCGAAAGTAGCCGCGATAGCCGCTCACAGTCGTCTAGGCCCACGCCGCCCGCTTTCGTGATGCTGATGCGGTAGATCGTTCTGCCGTTTTCGCTCACCGTCTCCACGTCGTAAAGCTGCACGCCGCACTCGCGCGCTAAAGCCTCTAAATCAACCATTTTTGCGCAGCTCCTCCTCTATTTTGTCAAAAAGATCGTCCATTTTGTTTTGATACTCCAAGCGGTCGTCGAATTTGAAGTGAAACGCAGGACAGCGGTACCAGCCCTCCGCCTCGGCGCAGAAGTTTTGCAAATATCTCGCCACGCGGCCGAGCTTTTCGAGCACAAATTCCTGCTCGCGCTCGTCGAAGGCGTTTTTATCCAGATACACGAACGCATCGTAGCGCCCGCGCTTGCACTCCACGTCGGTGACGCACAGCCCGCGCAAAAGCTCGTCCTCAAGGCTTGCGAGCGCTTCGGGGATGAGCTGCTTTAGCACACTTTGCGTGCGCAGTCTTCTGAGTTCGGTCGGATTCATCTTTACCTCGCTATCTTAAATCGCCGCAGATTGCGCGGCGATGGAATTTTATTTTGCGTCTTGCGATGACGGAATTTTATTGCTTTGTCGCAGCGGAGCGTCCGTCTTGCGGCGACATAGAATTTTATCTCGCATCCGTCTCGCGACGGCAACGCGGAATTCTATTTCGCTTCGGCGCGGCGAAATATCTGTCCTGCGACGATGTGATCTGTTTAAATTTGACACGGCTTGCGATGCGCCGGAGCGTTCGTTTAAATTCTGAACGGTTTGCCGCACGCCGGTATTGCGGACAGCAACTGCGCTTTTTAAAATTTTACTTTTAAATTTTAAAAGGCGAGCTCAGCTTTGAAATTTTGCTTTTAAATTTTAACCCGGTGCTCCACGCTTAAATTTCAAACGCAGATCGCGTAGAATTTAACGGCTCGCGTATGGAAGCTCATCGCATAGCCGCACCGCTACCGTAGAAATACTACCGCGCTAAAGCGTGGTGCTATTCTATGCCGTATTCTGCTCACCACGGCGCGTTATATTCGCTGCTGCGCTGCCCCTCTTGACACCGCAATAATACAGCGCGCGGCGGCACCCTCTTTGCGCTACGCTCGCTTACTGCGTCGCTATTTACGATATCCGCTACCGTCTTGGCGCCGCACAGTTCCGCGCGCCGTTGCGGCGTCATTTTGTGCCGCCTGCGCCGCACTATTCTTCGCGCTGCTGTTTTCCCACACTGCGTCGCTTTAGAATTTATCTTAAATTTTAAAAGCGCTTCGATACCGCGCGAAATCTAAATTTTGCCGCTTTAAAATTTCAACTTTGCGATTAAATTTAAAATTTAAGTCGCGCGGAAAATTCGCAACCTGCAAGCGGCATAAAATAAAATTTGATCGCAAAGCTGCGCCGTAAAAAATCTAAACATTAAAATTTCAAAACTGACGCTACGCAGTAGAGCCTCGCGCAGAAACCGACAAAATTTAAAGCCTTACTCGCGCGCTCTACCATTAAATTTAAAAGGCGAAATTTCGCACTCAAATTCTGCGAGCATAAAATTTCAAAGCGCGATCGAGGCTTAAAATTTAGCCGCAAGCCGTACAAACGAAGTCAATGCCCACGCGAAATTCCGCGAGCATTAGTCGATCGTAGCCTGCTCCTCTTTTTGCTTGTAGCTTTCGATAAAATCGCCCACGCGCATATCGTCGTAACCCTCGATGCCTACGCCGCACTCGAAGCCTTTGGCGACTTCTTTGGCATCGTCTTTGAAGCGCTTGAGCGAGCTGACGTTGCCCTCAAAAACGATGACGCCCTCTCTGATGACGCGGATCTTTGCGCCGCGAGCTATGAGCCCGTCGGTAACCATACAGCCCGCGATCTGCCCGATCTTAGGCACGTTGATGACCTGGCGGATCTCGGCTTGACCCAAGGCCTCCTCGCTGATGATCGGGCTCATAAGGCCGCCCAAAAGCGCCTTGATATCGTCGATTAGATTGTAGATGACGTTGTAGGTCTTAATCTGCGCGCCGCGCTCCTTGGCAAGCTCTTTGACCTCGCCCGTAGGACGGACGTTGAAGCCCAAGATCACGCAGTTTTCGCTGGCGCTTGCTAAGGCGATGTCGTTTTGCGTGATACCGCCGATGCCGCTGTGGATGATATCGACCTTGACTTCGTCGTTGCGGAGCTTCTCAAGGCTTGCTTTGATAGCCTCCAGCGAGCCCGCAACGTCGGCTTTGACAATCACTGGCAGGCTTTTTAGCGAGCCTTCGGCGATCTTGGCGCTTAGCTCGTCGATGGTGACCTTAGTCGATTTACTAAGCTCTTTTTGGCGCTGATGCTCGTAAATTTTACGCGCGTACTCGCGCGCTTCCTTATCGCTTGAAACGCCGATCAGCGTCTCGCCCGCACCCGGAACCTCGCTAAGGCCTATGATGACGCCGCATTCGCCCGGTAAAATTTGCTTTAACGCCCTGCCCTTATCGTCGCTAAGCGCGCGTACCTTGCCGTATGCGATACCCGCTACGACGGTGTCTCCGACGTGCAGAGTGCCGTTTTGCACGATGACGGTGGCAACGGCGCCGCGCCCTTTTTGAAGGGAACTTTCTATGATGGTTGCCTTAGCCTGCTTGCTAGGATCTGCTTTGAGCTCCAAAAGATCGGCTTGCAAAAGCACGATCTCTAATAAATTTTCGATTCCCTCGCCCGTCTTTGCGGAGATCGGCACGAACTCGTAGCTGCCGCCCCACTCGGTAGGCATGATATCAAGCTCTGCAAGCCCCGTTTTTACAAGATCTGGATTGGCGTTAGGCTTGTCCATCTTATTTATCGCGATGATGATCGGCACGTTTGCCGCCTTGGCGTGCGCTATAGCCTCCTTAGTCTGAGGCTTGACGCCGTCGTCTGCAGCCACTACGATGATTACGATATCGGTAACCTCGGCTCCGCGCGCGCGCATCGAAGTAAAGGCTTCGTGGCCAGGGGTGTCTATGAAGGTGATCTTCCTGCCGTTTTTCTCGACCATATACGCGCCTACGTGCTGCGTGATGCCGCCCGCTTCGCCGCTTGCGACGCGCGAGTTTCGGATGTAATCTAGCAGGCTCGTTTTACCGTGATCGACGTGCCCCATAATGGTGATGACAGGCGCTCTAGCGATTAAATTTTCTTCGCCTTCGCTGTCCTCGTAAGCCTTAATATAGTCAAACTCCTGCGCCTCATCGATGATATTTACCTCAATGCCGAATTCGCTTGCTAAAATTTCTATCGCGTCCTCGTCCAAAAAGTCGTTTTTCGTCGTCATCATCCCAAGCGCAAATAGTTTGCCGATGATCTCGCTAGGCTGCTTTTTGATCTTATCGGCAAACTCATAGACGCGGATCTCTTTTGGGATATTTACAGAGCTTACGATTTCACTACCCTGCTCGCGAGGGGCTTTTTTATGCTTTTTGCGACCGCCGCGACTTATGCCGCCCTCACTGCTAAAAATTTGATTCTGCGAGGCGCGATAAATATTGGGTTGGTTTTTACTTTTGGTGCGATTTTCGGTCTGAATTGGTTTGACGGTGAAATCGGGCATTACCACGACATCTTCGTCCTCAATGACGATATCCGCCATCTCGTGATCAGGAATGATGTCGATTTTAAGGGCATCCTCTTTTTTGGCAGCGGGAGCTTTTTTCTTTTCAATCTTTTTCTTTTTCAAATTTAGTTCGGCATTTGAAAAGATCGCCTCTAGGCTCGCACTTATCTTTTCGCGCCTAGGCTCGGTTCTATCTTGTGCCGCCGGGGCTTGAACTTCCTTTTTCTTTTTTACGATGACTAGGCCACGACGCTTTTGCAAGCTCTCGCTAGCGATACTATCGCCGCTGTTTATCTGCACCGAAGCGGGCTTTGAAGTGGCGTTTTGCTTCTCTTCTTTCTCCTGCGGGACAGAGGAAATTTCTTCTTTTTGATTTTGGGATTTTTCGGTTTTCGCCTCGGGCTCTTGCGTCCGAGCTTTTTCATCG